>JAIRNM010000031.1 GCA_031258055.1 Bifidobacteriaceae bacterium | reverse complement strand
TCGGGAATTCAGGTTATGATGGCCTGACCCCGTAGGAACACTGGCTCCCCCAGAGCGCAAGCTCCCTACGAAAGGCGTCCCGAATGAGGAACAGGTCTCACAGAGGCGTGGGACGTCCTGAGGGCACATGCCCACGGGCGTCCTTGATCGGCGAGCGACCGATGAGCATCAATACCGGATTCACTGGTCCCACGCGAACCAGCCATCTACCCACAGCCGACACTTGTGGGCATAACTCAGAGCGTCGCCGCCTTGCGCCAGCAGGGCGCCTGCGCGCGCACAGACCCTGCGGGTCCAGGCCGGTCCAGCCACCTGTCGTCCCTGAACGAGCCCGTCATCTGGCGTCCCCTCCTTATCGCCCAGACTCCGCCTCCACCGAAACGAGCCTGTCGTGACACGTGCCCTCTCAGTGGCCGAGACGTATGTTCCATCCGAGTCTGCTTTCCAGGCCAACTGGGACTTTGTTCGATGGAGCCTGGATCCTGACCGAGCGGCGCTGTTGATTCATGACTTGCAAGATTATTTCGTGCGCGGCTTCTCGGAAAGCGCGGCATCCGAAATCCTCGACAAGGCCAAGTCGCTGCGCCGCGCGTTTTACGCAGTCGGCGCGCCGGTGGCGTTATCCCACCAATCAGGAACTATGACCGTCAAAGAGCGCGGACTAATGGTGGACTTCTGGGGAGACGGTCTATCTGCGGATGAGGCCGCGTGGCTCCCGTCTCTAACCCCCCAACCGAGCGATTGGTTATTAGATAAACGACGCTACAGCGCGTTCTACAAGACACAACTCCTTCCCCTCCTTAACTCGTCCGGGCGCGACCAGTTGGCAATTTGCGGCGTCTTCGGCCATGTGGGTATCCTTAGCACCGCGATTGACGCGTTCTCTCATAACATCCAAGCGTTCATAATGGCAGACGCCATCGGAGACTTCTCAGACGCTGACCATAGGCGGACGCTCACACAAGCCAGCCGCACCTGCGCGAGAGTCATATCCACCACTGAAGCGCTTCGGTCTTGGCCGTCTAACGCCCGGAGCTATCATGACACTACTCGATAGCATATTTGCCGATCCTACCCAGGATTACGCGATAATCAAGAGGAAAGACGCTCTGGGCAAGGATTTTCTGTCGGTGATGGTTGGAGATGTCCAAAGGTTTGAGTCGATCAGTTCACTTCCTCTTCCCGGAACGCCGACCAGCGGCTCTCCACATGACGCCGGGGCGCTCCTAATCCTAGTCCCGTTTGCGCAGATTGCGGAGAGGGGATTCGCGGCTCACGACGATGGCTCTCCATTAGTCGGGATGTCGGTAACAGAATCGGAAACTCATCTAGATATCGACCAAGCCCTAGCGCGGTTTCCCCGAGTCCTCTTGAACCCCTTTGATGTTGGCTTCGATTTGCCTGACAAGCAATTCGCGCTTGCGGTGCAGTCAATTATCGACACCGAGATCGGCGGCGGACAAGGGTCGAATTTCGTGGCGATGCGAACGCTAACGCTCAACTATGAACCGTTCTCAGCCCTCGTGCCGCTCGAGGCATTCAGGCGGTTGGTTGCGTTAGAAGCTGCGGCATACTGGACTTTCGCCGTTCACTTCTGCGGACGATGGCTTGTCGGCGCGAGCCCCGAGCAGCATCTGGTGCTTAGGGACGGAATTGCGTCGATGACGCCGATATCGGGGACCTATAGATATGGCAGAGCAGGCCCAAGCATCGAGGGCCTCGACGACTTTCTCTCACAATCGAAAGAGAGGGAGGAGTTGAATATGGTGGTGGACGAGGAGTTGAAGATGATGGCCGGCGCGTGCACGGCCCTTACAGTCAAAGGGCCGTTCATGCGTTGGATGAACGCATTGGCTCATTCCGGCTATTTGATCGAAGGCGCCTTTCAGGGCGATCCGAGGACCATCCTATCGGAGACAATGTTCGCGCCGACTGTCACAGGTTCTCCGCTAGAGAACGCCTTCCGAGTAATCAAGCGGACGGAGTCGTCCGGGCGCGGTTACTACGGCGGAATAGCTGCGATTGTGCGGAATCAAGGCCGCAAAGGCTTTGAGATGGATTCGAGCATTCTGATCCGAACCGCTGACATATCTGGTGGGGGGTTGTCGCGGATCGGTGTTGGGGCCACAATCGTTCGCCATTCCGATCCACGTCAAGAATGCGCGGAAACCGAGGCGAAAGCCGAAACCATAGCGGCCGCCTTTGGTGTCAAACGTTCCAGTGAGACGGCGATGAATGAAGCGGCCGCAGGTGCTCTCAGAGAGGCGGCGGGCGCAACGTCTGAGTATTGGCGAGGAATTGGCTCTGCCGCCGTCACCGTTGCCGGCGCGCCGAGGGCACTAGTTATTGACTTGGAGGACCGGTTTACGCTGCTAATTGCGGAGCAACTCAGGGAAATCGGCCTGGATCCCGTCATAATGAGTATCACCGATGCAGACGCCGACGCCGTTGTGGGCTTCGATTTGATCGTTCTCGGTCCTGGGCCGGGAGATCCGAACAACGGTGGCGACGAGAGGATCACCCGTTTAGGATGGCTCGTGAGATATCTACTCGGTGGCCGCCGCCCCTTCTTGGCCATTTGCCTGAGTCATCAGGTGTTGTGCATCGAACTTGGCCTGACGATAGAGCGACTGACCGAACCCAACCAGGGTAGGCAGGCCACCGTACAGGTGTTCGACGAATTGCGGACTGTGGGTCTGTACAATACCTATTCCGTAATATGTGACGACGAGTCTGCGGCCGTGCTGGCAACTGACGGTGTGGAAGTGTGGCGAGACGGCGATACAGGCAATGTGCATGGCATCCGGGGCGAGCGCTTTTCTACCATGCAATTCCATCCGGAATCGTTCATAACGCTCCAAGGCCCCGAGATTCTCGCGTCCGAAGTAAGTCGGCTACTTGAAGAGCAGGTGGCGGGTTATTGACTCTTTGCGGCTTTGAACTGAGCCACGGAGGCTTAGGAGAAATCGAGTTTGTAGAATTCGAGTCCGAGGACGGCTTTGAGGGTGTAACTGGTCAGCCATCCAGGGCGCTGGGCGCGCGCCGCGGTGGGGGAGAGTTGCGTGTCGGGTCGCGGTGGGTGCATGGCGGGTGGGCTGCGGCGCCGCGGGTTCACCCCGATCCACCTTGGTGCTTGTGAGCCTGTTGGTCAGCCTGGCGGTTGGGGGCCATGATGCGGTAGGAACCGCGCGTTGTCGCCTGTGAGCACGAGAGTCAGATTCTGATTATTTGTTTCCCGGCCCCCGCCCGCGGCGCCGGGGCGGTCAGAGTTCGATTCGGAGGCGGAGGAGGCCGTCATGGAATTGGTTCATGAGCGGTGCGCGGGCGTCGACATCTCGAAGCGGGGGGCGGTGGTGTGCGTCCGGGTCGCGTCCGGCGGGAGGGGGCCGGCGGAGGAAGTCTCGACGTGGGGGGCGTCGTCGTCGCAGATTCTGGAGTTGGGCGGGATGTTGGAGCGGAACGGGGGTGTCTTTGGTTGTGATGGAGGCGACCGGGGCGTACTGGCGGCCGTTTTGGCATGTGCTGGCGGGCATGGGGTTGAATGTGATGCTGGTCAACGCCCGGTCGGTGCGGCAGATCCCGCGCCGCAAGTCAGACGTGGCAGACTCGGTATGGCTGGCGGATCTCGGGGCGCACGGGCTGGTCAGGCCCTCATTCGTGCCGCCGGCCCTGGTCGGGGAGTTGAAGGACCTGGTCCGGGCGCGCACGTTGATGGCCCGGGAGCGGGGACAGGTGGCGCAACGGCTGGAGAAGATGCTGGAGAGCTCGGTGGTGAAGATCTCCGGGGCGATCTCGGACCTGATGGGCGTGTCGGGGCGGAGGATGCTGGAGGCGCTGATCGCCCGGGAGCGGGACCCGGAAACGCTGGCCGGGTTGGCCGACCGGCGGATACGGGCTTCCCGGGAAGAGCTGGGCGAGGCGTTGACCGGCCGGTTCACCGACCACCACGCGTTCATGGCGCGGATCTTGCTGGACACTTACGACCATTACACCGCCCAGATCGCCAAGCTCGACGAACGGATCGGCGCGTTCTTCGATCCCGGCGAGCCGGGGTCGGGCCGACCGGAGGTCAGCGCGTGTTAGCCGTCACTCAATTTGACGATGTGGGCGTCTTTGGTGGTGGCGATGTGGTTGGTGTGGGAACGCCCCGTCGGGGTGTTGCGACGGGGCGTTGGTGGTTATGGTGGCGTGGTGGTGGTTTTGGTGACGTCTCCTATTCGGTGTTTTCGATGATGGCGGTTTCGGCGGATGATTGGTCGATGATGGTTTTGCCTGCGGTGTAGGCGGCGATCATAGCGGCGACGGCGAGGTTGTTTACGGCTCTGGGGTAGCCGCGTGAGGATTGGTGGATGACGGTGAGGGCGTCATCGGAGAACAGCCGGTCGGTTCTGCCGGCCCATGCTAGGTGGGTTTCAACGTATTTGGTGGTTTCTGGGGCACTCATGCCGGTGATGGTGTATCTGGTGGCGACGCGTTGGTCTAATGCTGATAGGACCGCCATTTTTAGTCGTCGCCGCAGGGTTGGTTGACCGGCGAGTATCAGAGCGAACGTTGATGTGGCGTCCATGTCGGAGTTGGTTAGCATCCTCAGTGACTCTAACTCGTGGTCGGTGAGGAGATGTGCTTCGTCGATGACTAGGACTGGTAGGCGTCCGCGTTCGTCGAGTTCTTGGGCGAGTAGGTGAGCGGTTTGGTGGGCCTCACCGGCACGCGCAACGCTCTTATCCAACAACAACCAGCAGTAACCAACTAAACAGAGCCACCCAAACCAACACCACGACATGAACCAACAACCCACAAGCCCATGCCGTCAACCAACGCCACCCAAAAACCAAACCCGGCCAGCCCCAACCCAACCACCCCTAGGACTTTGGCCATGGCGCTGACCGGCCGGGCTGGACCGCGCGGTCGCCTGGATCGAACGGAACACCACCGGCCCCGTCCTAGCCCTGGTCGAATGCGCCAACAGCTACGGCGCGACGCTGGTCAATCGGCTCCAGACGGCCGGCGCGGACGTCCGCGAAGCCAAACCCCCCGGACGGCGCCCACACCCCCAGACAGGCAAAACAGACCCCGCCGACGCTGAGAACGCCGCCCGCCAAGCTCTCAGCGCCGACCCCGGCCGGCTGCCCAGGCCACGCCCCAACACGGGCCCCACAGCCGCGCTGCAAGTCCTGCTGACAGCCCGCGAACGGCTCACCACAAGACGCACAGCCGACATCAACGCGTTGACGGCCTTGCTACGCGCCCACAACCTAGGCGTCGACGCCCGCCACGCTTTGACCGGCGCCCAAATCCATGCCGCCGCCTGGCGCACCCGCCGGGAAGACCCCGCCACCGCGATCATCCGCGCCCACGCCCACGCCCGCGACCTCGCCGCAGCCCTTGTCGCAGCTGACTGCGACCTCGCCGCGAACAAGACACAGATCACCGCCGCGGTCGCACAACTCGGCCCCGGCCTGCTCGACATCAACGGCGTCGGCCCCGTGGTAGGCGCCGTCATCCTGCGCGCCTGGGGCCAAACCGGCCGCCTGCGCGACGAAGCGGCCTTCGCCGCACTGGCCGGCGTGGCACCCATCCCCGCCTCGTCAGGCAACACCGTCCGGCACCGCCTCAACCGCCACGGCGACCGGAAACTCAACCAAGCCATCCACACCATCGCGCAAGTCCGCAAAGCCACCGACCCGACCACCCAGGCATACATCGAAAAACGAGTCGCACAAGGCAAAACACGCCGCGAAGCGACCCGCTGCCTCAAACGCTACATCGCCACAGAAATCTACCGACACCTCAAAAACACCCCTTGACAACAACCATAGAAGGGTCGTTTAAGAGATACACCCCGGCGTGGCCAGCCAGCTCGCCCAACGGCCAACAGTTCTTCCTGGACTGGTCCGCCACCAAAGCCAAAACGAAGTCCAGCGCTGTGGCCAGCGCGTCCACCTGGACGAACACCCCGCAGAACGCCTCGCGAAGCCTTGACCATCCCTTGACCCAAACCTTGTCGCGTACACTATTGTGCGGGGCCGCCGACGGCCCGATGATAGCTTTCACAAACTTTCATCATGCCCCGGCGGCCCCCCAAAACAACGCAGACACGCAGGTCACAGCACGAAATCAAGCTGTAGTACTAGTCACACATACCATGACTGCAGAAGATCAATTGCTTGACGGGTGGTTAGTCGTGGGTCACAAAGGCTCGTGTACGCGTCGCGGCCGTCACGGAAGTCGCAGTCATCAGCCAAACATTCCCTCACATCGTCTACAGTCGCTTCAAGGTGAACGCCACCGGCGACGACGTCTGCTGCCTGCGCGCATTCTTGAAACCGGATCAGCTCGTGGCGCATGTCGGAGAGGTACCGAGTTTTTCGGCCATCTGCGGCGGTGATGGTATTCCCGTGCATGGGATCGCACATCCATACTCCAGTATGCCCAGCGCGCTTGATCGTCTCCATCAGATCAACGAGCCCGTTGTCTCCGCGACCCATGCGCGCGATAAACATGAGTCGCCCGGCCTCGCGCCCGGGATCTATAGCGTCTGCAACTGTCCTCAGGTGCTCTGGCGTACATTCCGCAGACACCTTGCATCCGACCGGATTATCTACGCAGGCGGCCAACGCGACATGTGCGTTACCAGGCTGCAGCGTTCGAGCGCCAATCCAGAAAGTGTGTGCCGACGCCAACAGAAGGCCGCCATTTGACGAAAGCCTTAACTGAGGCAGTTCATAATCAAGGATCAACGCTTCGTGACTGGTCCATATCCGCGGGTGTTCGGCTCTCCGTCGGAGGTGGTCCGCGATTCGTGACGCTGCGGCGAATCCGCTCAACA
>JAIRNM010000023.1 GCA_031258055.1 Bifidobacteriaceae bacterium | reverse complement strand
CGCACCGCAGCCGGTGCGGCGGTATACAAACAGGCGCTTAGACTGGAGCCCTACCGCAAACCGACTAAGAAAGGCCGCCCGTGTCCTCACTGAACACCCGTATTCCCGAATTCTGCGCTACCGCCTACGTGGGTGGGAGCTTCCGCGACATCAGCGACCAGCACCTGTTAGGGGGCTGGTCGGTGCTGTTCTTCTATCCGGCGGACTTCTCTTTCGTATGCCCCACAGAGTTGGCCGACCTGGCTTCCCTCTACCCTGACTTCAAGGAAATCCAGACCGAGATCTACTCTGTTTCAACCGACACGCATTTCTCGCACAAAGCCTGGCACGACACCTCAGATGCGATCCGGGCTATCAAGTTCCCCATGGTCGGAGACCCATCTGGCCAGATCACGCGCGGTTTCGGGGTAATGATCGAGGAAACTGGTCTAGCCGAACGCGCCACCTTCCTGATCAACCCCGAAGGCATCATCAAAGCGATTGAAATCTCCGATGGCGCCGTTGGCCGCGACGCCCGCGACCTGCTCCGCAAGGTCAAGGCGGCGCAGTGGGTCGCCGCCAACCCGGAAGAAGTTTGCCCCGCCCGCTGGGTCCTGGGCGCCGATACTTTGCGGCCATCAGCCGAACTGGTCGGCCAAATCTGACCGCTCGCATAGTCGGCGGTGGGCCCGGTTTCACCGCCTGAAAGGTGTTCCCGATGCCGTCCCGAGACCCCCACTCCGCCTTTCGCTTAGCGTTTGGGCGGGTCCGACGGCATCGTCCACGGTCCCTCGGCGCTCTGATGGCGGCCGCCGCGGCCCTTGTGGTCGGCGCTTGTTTGGCTCTTGCGGGCTGCTCCGACCAGGCTAAAGAGGAGACGGAAGACTACTTCACCGGTGGCGACAAGATCGCCGACGCTGTTGGCGCCGCAATTGGCGCTGACCTCGGGACGATCGCCCAAGAGGTCGCTAGCTGGTACAGCGGCGGCGAGAACGGCGACCCCAAGATCGTGGCCAGCGGCGGAAGTTATTACATCTGCGCCGCCGCTGCGGGTGATTGCGTCGCTGACGGCCAGATTATTGCGCCCGCCACTGATGGGGCCCAGGTCAGCTTGGCCCGTGGCGGCAAAGACAACTGGTGCCTGGAAGCCAGCCTGGGCGGCGGTCAAACCCACATCACAAGCGACCTGACCCCTAAGGACGGACCATGTTAACAACCAATCGAAGCTGCCGCCGTCGGTCGGCGGTCTTGGCGGTCGTGACGTTGGTGGCCTGCCTGCCTCTATCCGGCTGCGCCGCTCTCGCTCTGGCCGGAGCAGGCACCTATACCGACCCGAGGGCCGCATAGACGGTCCCTGCTGACCGCGGGATCCGCGTCGAGGATGACTTGGGTGGCTCGTCATCTCGCGCGGAGGTAAAGTCGGTGTCTCGTCATCCCGCGGAGAGCGAAGCGCACTCGCGAGATCTCGGGTGAGCGAGGCGATGCTGCGACGTCGCACTGTCGTTGCGTGATGCGCATCATGCTACACTCGCACTGTGATCAAGTCCTTCAGGCACAAGGGCTTGCGCGAGTTATTCGAGGACGGCAGCGTGGTCGGTGTGAGGCCAGACCACGCGAGGCGGCTGCGAATGCAACTCGCGGCGCTGGATTCGGCGCGAGTGATCGGCGATATCGACATACCGGGTTTCAGGCTCCATCCGCTGAAAGGACGGAGGCCCCAGCGCTGGTCAGTCACAGTCAGCGGCAACTGGAGGATGACGTTCGAGTTCCACGACGGGAACGCCTACGTCTTGGACTACGAGGACTATCACTGATGGACCCACTGAAACCAATGCACAACCCGCCCCATCCCGGCGAGTTCATCTCCGAGGTGTATCTCGCTCCCCTCGCCCTGAGTGGCCGCGAACTGGCGAAACGCCTGGACGTGTCGCCTTCGACGCTCAGCCGTGTGCTCAGCGGCTCCGGTCGGGTTACCCCAGATATGGCGCTGCGACTGTCGAAGGTGCTAGGCCGCAGTGCCGAGAGTTGGCTGGCGATGCAGGACGCGTACGACCTTTCGGCTGCCCGCCAGGACCTCGACCTGTCCCGTGTGCATCCCTTGGAGCCAGCCTCCACCTGACTCTTGAGCGGGGCGCAGCCGCGAGATCTCGGGTGAGATGTTGCGGCTGCGCGTGCGCCGGGAAAGGCTCGCGCCCGACTGGCCGCCCGCCCGCCAACACACCCGCCGGACCGTCCAAGCTACTGGCCAGGATGCAAGCGGCGATCTCCGCAGCGATTCCCAGTTGGGCGCCAGATCGTCTTGGTGGATCAGCATCCAGGCTTCTAGCAACTTCATCTTGTTCGCGGGAAGCGATCCCCCAACACCTCGCCGTCCAACGCCACGACCACTTCTTGCCCGGAAAACGACGCGTGCAGGTGCGGCTTGCTGTGCTTGGCGCCGACTTCGCTATACATCCAGACGTTGATGCCAAAGAAGACGGACAGCGTTGGCAATGCCTTCCCCTCTGTGACGGTACGAGCATCAGCCTAGAGGCACCCCACGAGATCTTTTCCCTTCGCGGCGCTCCGTGAAAATCTTTGCGCGGCGAGACCCCGAGAGACAAAACTCAGCCTATTTGTCCAAGTTGCGGTCACCAAGTGATCTAGAACACCGGGCGAGACCGCGACTCCGCAGACGCAGTCACGCGCCCAAACCGGTCAATGCCGCCCTGACCGGCCCCGCTGCGCGAAGAGGCCTTGAACCCCAAGTGCCCGCCGTTCAACACCTGGCGTCAGATAGCGCAGCGGCATGGCGCCGACGGGGAAGTCTGCAACT
>JAIRNM010000415.1 GCA_031258055.1 Bifidobacteriaceae bacterium | reverse complement strand
TGAACTGTCCCGCCCAGGTCGAACCAATCGCCGTCGCTGCTCGAACTGGCTTTCAGCTTGACTACAGGCAGATCCGTGCGGACTTTAATGTGGGAGAGATCGCCCTCAATAGTCAAGCCGCTGACGCGCCGCAGCGCGGGCAGAGCGGTACCGGCAAAGCGGGCTAGGGCGGAACCAGCCAGAACCTGGTGGGAGGCTTGCCGCGGGTCAGTGAAAGCGTGAGAGGCGAACCGAACCGATTCGACGCCAGCCAGAATCTGATCCTCCCCGGAAGAATCCCAGCGCCCCTCCGGCCTGGTCGCTGAGTCAGTCGGGAATTCGGCCGCGCTCGGGGTGCCGGAGAACACCCTTGGAGGCGCCCCGGCAGTCCCCTCTGACCGCGTTTCCGCTGGTGGGAGTTCAACTCCCGCCGTGTCAACGGGGGCGGATTCGGTTGGGCTACCGGTTTTGGGGCCAGTGTCCTGATCAGCGCCGTAGCGCCAACTCCAGGTCAGATCGGCCTGGGTCGGCCGGGGTAGGCCGATTCGCAGGTGGAGCGCGGCGCGAACCGGCTCCGGCAACTCAACTGAGCCGTCCACCGAAACGAAAGGCAAAGCCAGGGCCAATCCGGGATAGATTCTTTCCCAGAAATCGGGCGCTTGACCGGCCGGAATGTCGAGCGGCAAAGAGGCGTCGAGGGCTGACTTGGCCAGTGAACCAGCCCGCCCTGGCTTGGCTCCGGGGCCAAGCAGGAGGCGGCGGCCGTTGTTTACCGGGACTATGGCCCAGTAGCCGCTTGAGCCCATCACGCCGGTTGGGACGCCGGCCAAGATTTCGCCGCCAGCGCCGCCAACCCGCAAGACAGCCGACAGGTGCAGCCCCGCCTCGTGTTGGCGGACATCAACTGCGGGCTCTACCAGGTCGACCAATTCAATCGAGTCAGTCGCCCGCTCGCCGACCAGCGCGATTCCGAGTGAATCGGCCCGGGCCAGATGCGGCCACACGGCGTCGGATTCGACCGCGCCCAAAGATAGCCAAGCGGTGGCGCCATAGCCTTGGTAGGCCAGCTTGGCCAGGTCTGAGAACCAACGCGCCTGCACTAGGGAGACGCCCGGCGGGTACCAGGCGACGGAGGCCCAGCGCAGTTCGGTGTTAGCAACCCAACCGCCGCGCTTGCCGGGTTTAGCGGCCCTCATCTCCAGGTGGCTCCGGTTTGACCAGCGGCTACGCTCGCTGGCTCGAAATTGCAAAGCGACGGGGGCCAAGTGCGGTTGGTCTGAACCAGCCCGGACGGCGGTCGCCAGAGTGGCCAGTTGCTGTCGCCAGCGCGCGGTGGGCGGCTCGGCCGCCCCGCCCACGGTAAGAGCCCGAGCGTTGGCGGCCAACACCAGCGCCACAATGTGCTTGCAGTCGAACCCAACCGGACAGCTACAAAGCCCGCTTTCAGTTTCAACGACAGATCCATCACCGGTCGGCTCTAACCAGATCCGGCAATCGTAAGGCGTCGGGCGGGTTCCCCGGACCCGTCCGGACAGGCGCAGGTCCAGCGGGTCGTACTCAATCGAAGCGGGCAAGACCAGGCCGCGTCGGAAATAGTCGTGGCCGCGCCCAAAGGTCAGGTTCCCAACTTGGCGCCTGAGATCGACGGCATCGACCACGGGAAAGCTGGAAAAGGGCATCCGTCCATTATCGGTCGAACAGATTGCCCGAGCAACGTCAAGCGGTCGCTTTCCCAACCGCAAGGGCGGCGTGTTGTGCTCAAGGGAGCGGTGTGACGAGAATCACACTGGCCAAAAGGCTGTTTCGGTTTGGAAATCTCTTGACCATTGGGTTACCTTAGGCGTGTGTGATGGGACTAAAGGCCCATCCCGCTCGCCAAGTCGGGGGCAGCGCGAGTATGACACTCCCCTTTTAATCCATTGGCGGCGGCCACACCCACCGAAGGAGTAAACATGGGAGAAGAAACCAAGACCGGGGAGGTGACTCCCCAGGTTGACTACATCGCGATCGAAGACAGCCAGGAGTTCAGGCACCTGCGCCGGACGCAGCGGAGCTTTGTCCTGCCAGTGGTAACGATCGGCCTGGTCTGGTACATCGTCTACGTCTTGCTTGCTAGCTGGGCGACAGACTTCATGTCCACACCAGTGATCGGCAACGTCAACTGGGGGGTAATCATAGGACTGGCCCAAATCGTCACGACGTTCGTCATAACTATGGCTTATGTCCGGTTCGCCGACCGCAAACTGGACCCAGAAGCGACCAGAATCCGTCAAGAAATCGAAGCTGAAATGGAGGGCCAGCGATGAACACGGCTGCAAGCACGGCCATTCTGGCCCTACAAAATGTGGACCCAAAGAGTCCCGGCGTGCCGGTCATCAACATGGGTATCTTCGTCGTCTTTGTGGCGGTGACTTTGTTCATCGTCATTCGTGGCGGCGGCGGCAAGAACAAGTCTGGCGAGGAATTCTTCGCGGGCGGCCGCGGATTCTCCGGTGCCCAGAACGGCCTGGCGATCTCCGGGGACTACCTCTCGGCGGCATCGTTCCTCGGCATTGTCGGAGCGATTGCCACCGCTGGCTACGACGGCTTCCTCTATTCGATCGGCTTCCTGGTGGCCTGGATCGTCGCGCTGCTCCTGGTGGCGGAATTGATGCGGAACACCGGGAAATTCACGATGGCGGACGTCCTCGCTTTCCGGCTGCGGGCCCGGCCAGTCCGGGTAGCGGCGGCCATCACAACCTTGGCGGTCACGTTCTTCTACTTGCTGGCGCAAATGGCCGGGGCGGGCGGACTGGTCTCCTTGCTGCTTGGCATAGCGAGCGAAAACATGCAGTCAGTCGTGATCGCGGTAGTCGGCGTGCTGATGATCATCTATGTGCTGATCGGCGGCATGAAAGGCACTACCTGGGTACAAATGATCAAGGCGGTCCTGCTGATCGCGGGCGCCGCTGTGACCACCGTTTGGGTGCTCGCGCTGAACGATTTCAACCTCTCCCAGCTACTTGGCAACGTGGTGGAGAACACCGGCGCCGCCATGGAGGCCGGGAACCACGCCAAAGACGCCATGCTCGGCCCCGGCTTGAAGTACGGCGGCAGCAACTGGGCTAAAGTCGACTTCGT
Organism: Bifidobacteriaceae bacterium; assembly: GCA_031258055.1. Lineage (GTDB taxonomy): Bacteria > Actinomycetota > Actinomycetes > Actinomycetales > WQXJ01 > JAIRTF01. The sequence goes on along the minus strand of JAIRNM010000415.1, from coordinate 6,139 downwards.
CTCGCTCGGCCTGGCTCTGGTGCTCGGCACCGCTGGCCTGCCGCATGTGTTGATGCGCTTCTATACCGTCCCCAGCGCCAAAGAAGCGCGCAAGTCGGTGGTTTGGGCCATCTGGCTGATCGGTCTGTTCTACGTGTTCACGCTAGTGCTCGGTTATGCCGCTGCCTACATGTTCGACCCGTCGATCTGGGCCAAGGGTTCGGGTGTGCCGGGCGGTTCTAACGCCGCCGCGCCGCTGGTCGCGGCCATGTTGGGTGGCCCCTGGATGCTGGGAATCATGGCGGCGGTCGCTTTCGCCACCATCCTGGCGGTGGTCGCTGGCTTGGCCATCACCGCCGCGACCTCCTTCGCGCACGACATCTACACGAACGTCATCAAGAAGGGCGTGGTTGATCCCGGCGCCGAAGTTCGCGTCGCCAAGATCACCGTGGTCGTGATCGGTGTGATCGCGATTGTTGGGGGGATCGCCGCGAAAGACCAGAACATCGCCTTCCTGGTGTCGCTGGCCTTCGCAGTGGCGGCCTCAGCTAACCTGCCGACAATTGTCTTCTCGCTCTATTGGCGCCGGTTCACGACCCGCGGAGCCTTGTGGTCAATGTACGGCGGCTTGATCTCCGCGCTTGTTATCATCTTCTTCTCGCCGGTCGTTTCCGGTGGCGAGACCTCGATGATTCCAGGGGCTGACTTCGCCTTTGTGCCGCTATCCAACCCGGGGATTGTGTCTATCCCGCTGGGCTTCTTGCTCGGCATTGTAGGCACCTTCGTCGGCAAGAGCGAAGACGATCCGGCCAAGGAAGCGGAAATGGATGTTCGTGCCTTGACCGGCCTGGGGGCTGAGAAAGCGGTTGCCCATTAGCTAGCCCTTAACCGGCTAGCGCCACTGAAAAGCTGAATAGGTTTCCGTCGGGTCTTGCGCTGGCCCAACGGGAAAAGCCGGTCCTGGTTACGCCTGGGGGTGGACGCGCTATGTGGCGGCGCGTCCAAGGCGGACCAGGGCCGGCACTTTTTATGCCGCAAACCCCAGCCCGCCCAATGACGCTCAATCTGCCCCACGGTCAAGCGAAGGGATTGCTGACTCTCACGCCGTCAATGACCTGACCGTGTTTGAGGTCTTCGGTCCACAAGACTGAGCATCCCAACTGCGAAGCGCTGCGCACAATCATGGCATCCCAAAACGAAAGCAAGTGCTCTTGCGATAAGGCTGCCGCAGCGATCACGTCAGCTGCGGTCGGCGAGTGAACGGTCCAGGTGCTGAAGAGTTTCAGGCGTCCTAGCGCCGCCTCCGGACTGGCAGGTACGGCCATCTTCCTAACCGCGTTGACGTAAAACTCTTGGAGAACTTGAACGCTCAGTGCTCCGCGTCGAGTGCTGCCAAACCCTGAAACGAGCCTTCGCGCCTGGTCGTGGCGTTCGCCAGCTCCTGCGTCGTAGGCGTAGAGGAGGACATTGGTGTCTACAAACTCAGGGGTTATCACCTGTCGTGTACCTCGTCCCGCGTCCAGCTAATCGGACCGTTTGTGAACAGACCGCGTTTCATCACTTCCATTTCTGCTCGCCAGGCTTCGTGATAGGCCTCATCGTCTCGGTCGGCGTGCGCGATCAGCTCAGCCACTAGCGCCGACACGGACTGGTCGCTCTCCGCCGCCAGGATCCGGGCCTTCTTGACAAGTGATTCGGGCAAGGACAGGGTGATATTGCGGTTCGTCACGAAACCACGGTACCGCAGACTCACGACCTCACACCACCGCGCCCGTCCCTAACCGCGCATACTGGCGGATTTCGGCCAGTACTTGCACCTACGTCCACCTAGGGGCGATGCCGCCAACCGGACCCACGGCATCGTCCCAGGTCACCGCGTTGCGGACAGTTGGGGCCGCATGGTTGGGGTGTCCCTACCCGCGCATACTGGCGATTTTCGGTCAGTACTTGCACCTACGTCCACCTAGGGGCGATGCCGTCCAACCGGCCCCACGGCATCGCCCCAGGGCAGCGCGTTGCTGCCGGGCCCTGGCGGAAACGCGGGTGGCGCCTGGCGTCGCCAGTGTTCGCGGCTACACTCCCGTCTGCGCACGTAAGGCAATCATATTTATACGTTCGAACGGCTATTATTGATGCATGGAGTTGAGCACAAGGGAGGTCGCGGACCGACTCTGCGTGTCGCAACGCCGGGTTGAGCGGCTGATCTCTGCGGGCTCCTTGACCCCGACGCGGCGGGTGGGGCGCGCATGGCTGGTTGACGCAGCCGAGGTCGGGTCTTTGGTGGCGCTGGACCGCAGGCGGGGAAGGCCCTGGTCGCAGCCAGTCGCTTGGGCGGCCTTATGGGGCTTATCCGGGCTGGAAACCCCCTGGATCGACGTTCAAACCGCGCGCCGGCTCGGCAAGCGTCTGCGAGGGACCACAGCCCAAGGCTTGGTATGGTCGGCCCGGCGCCGGGCGAGGGTCCGCCGGTACCGCGCCAGTGCGTCTTTCTTGGACCGGATCAGCCAACGGGTGCGACTGACAGGCGCCAACGGGCTAGATCAGGCCCGTGACGCAATGATCCCGCCGACTGACCGGATTGACGGCTACTGCGCCAACCATGAGGTGGGCGGCCTGATTCGTGATTTCTTCATGGTAGAAGACCCAGCGGGGAACGTGACGTTGCGAATTACTGACTGGGCCGCGGTTGCTGCTTGGAGTGGCGTAATGCCCCTCGCTGTGGTGGGCGCCGACCTGGCGGGGTCGCTTGACGCACGCGAGGCTGCCGCTGGTTACAGACTGTTGGAGGGCTTGCTGCCATGAATGCGACTGTGTTGGCGGAGCCACCCGGCGGCTGGGATCCTCCATGGCCGCTGTTGGTGGAGGTCGCCCGCCAAACTGAACCAGTCAAATGGACGCTGGTTGGCGGCTTGATGGTCCAGGCCCACGCCATGCTCGCCGGTGTCTCCCCGACCCGAAGCACGACTGATGTTGATCTGCTGCTTGACCTGCTAACTCGCAGGGCTTCAACCGCCCGAGTGGCGGCTGGCCTTGGGATGTTGGGCTTCACAGTACAAGAGCCTGGGTGGGAAGGATCGCCGGTCCACAGATTCCGGCGCGGGACAGAAGTGATTGATGTGCTGGTGGCAGACCATCTGCCAAGGAGTTTACGACCGAGAATTGCCGGAAGATCGGTGATGGCGATTGACGGTGGCGCCCAAGCCTTGGAGCGGTCCACACAACTCAGAGTTAGAACAGGTGCCACCGAGGCAGAGATCCTGTTGCCGAATCTGCTTGGTGCATTGATTCTCAAAGCTGCCGCTTCTCGGGTTGACCGCCGCGACAACGGACGTCACCTTCAAGACGCCGCCCTCATTGCCGCGCTGATTACCGACCACGGCGCGGCCCGCGCCAACATGCACGGCTCTGACCGGCGGAGACTAATGGGTCTGGCCGCCGCATTGGCCGATCCGGCGAGCCCCGCTTGGCTCACGCTGCCGAGCGACCTTGCTCAACAAGGACAGGACACGCTACGCATCCTCACCGCGTAACGACCCCACAGTCCGGCGCGGCCATCGCCGAATTGGGGTGTCCCTAACCGCGCATACTGGCGATTTTCGGTCAGTACTTGCATCTACGTCCACCTAGGGGCGATGCCGTCAACCGGCCCCACGGCATCGTCCCAGGTCAGCGCGTTGCGGGCAGTTGGGGCCGCATGGTCGGGATGTCCCTAACCGCGCATACTGGCGATTTTCGGCCAGTACTTGCACTTACGTCCACCTAGGGGCGATGCCGTCCAACCGGCCCCACGGCATCGGCCCAGGTCGGGAGGGAAGGGCCGGACCCTGGCGGAAACGCGGGTGGCGCCTGGCGTGGTTAGTGGTCGCGGCGGCGGGCGCGCTGAGCTACCAGGGCGGCGCCTGTCAGGAGGAAATTGACGGCTAGGCCGGTTGGGAGCGCGGTGTTAGCGCCGGTGAAGGGGAGCTTGCCGCTGGGAGACGGCTTGGGGGTGGGTGGCTTGGTCGAACCGCCGCCTCCACCGCCGACGTCGACTACGACAACGGCTTGGGCATCGTCATTATCCGGGTTTGAGTCGGAGTTGTCGTGGCTGACGTGGGCTCGCAGCGTCAGGTCCTCGTGGGTGGTGGCCTGGGCCGTGCCGGTGACGCGGTAGGTCACAGTGTCGCCCACTGCGAAGTCGCCAATATCGCAGGTGAACACGCCCGCCGCGGCGGTGCAAGCACCCGGCGAGACACTGCCAGTGGAACCAGAAACCCGTACCTGCGGATCCTTGACGTGCGGCGGGACGGTGATGGTCAGCTTCGTTCCGGTGGTCCGGACTGGACCGTTGTTCTTCACCACCACGGTGTAGCCGACTGGGTCGCCGGTCACGATTTCCGGTTTGTCCGCTGTCACTTCGACACCCACATCGGTTTGCGGGATTGAGGGCGTGACGCACACTTGGGCTCCGTTGTTGGATTCGTCCGGGTCCGGCGTTATGGAACTATTGGCCGAACCGGTGTTGCAGATCTCGGTCCAGAATTCGAGGTCTGTGCTGAACGTCAAATCCACTGTCGCCGTGCCGTCGGACGGCAGATCGCCGACTTGGCACTTGACCACACTGGTGCCGTCTTGGGATTCGACCGCGCAGTTAGCCGGGCCAGCCACGAAGGTCGTCCCGTCTGGGATGGTGTCTTCGATGGTCACGTCTTCGGCTAGCGACGGACCGGCGTTGGTCACCGTCAACCGGTAGACCACATTGCCGCCAGCCACCAGCTCGGTTGCGACCGGTGGGTTGATGATGGTTTTGACCAGCGACAGGTCGGCGTGATCAGTGACGGTGATCTGGGCCGAAGACTTGTCGTTCTCCGGTTTGAGGTCTGGTGGAAGGTCGTGGGATACCTCAGCGTCCAAGACGAAGACCTCATCCTGGTGGACTTCCGTGGTGTCTCCGGTGATGCGATAGGTGACAGTGTCTTCAGGCCAAATGTCGCCAATGTCACAGGTGTACACATTGCCTTGGGCCTGGCAGGACCCCGGTTTGACCCGGCCGGTCTGTCCGGACACAACCACCACGGGGTGGCCCAGCAGCGGCGGAACGGTGATTTGGACCTTCGCGCCCGTGGTGGGATAGGGGCCGTTGTTCTTCACGACCACGGTGTAGCCTGCCGCATCGCCCGCCAGAATGTATGGCTTGTCCGGCGTCGCGATGGGCTCCAGGTCAGTGCCGTCCGGCCCGACCGTATCAGCGCAGTCCTTAGCCTCGTTGTTGGCGACCGCCGGGTCCAAGGCGCCGGAGCCGACCAAAGCGGTGTTACAGAGTTCACCCCTGTAATGCAAGCTCGGTTCGAATGTCAGCCGAATCTTGACAGATGTCTCCGGCGCCATGGTGCCGACGGTGCAGCGCACCACGTTCTCCTCTTCGGGGTCATCGGGCGTCACACAGAGCGCCCCGTTTGGCAGCACCTGACCGGAAACGAAAGTCATGTCATCAGGGATCTTGTCCGCGACGGTGACATCATGCGCCACCGACGGACCAGCGTTGTAGGCCGTCAACTCGTAGACCGCCGGAACGCCGGCGACCAACGGGTTGGGCCCGACCAGCGTCTTGGTGAGCTGGGTGTCGGCGCGGTCAACTACCGTCACCGCGACCGATGCCGAGTTGTTGGCGTAGTTCGGTTCGCACGTCCCCACGGTCGTGTCCTGGGGCGGGTTGGTCGGATCGTCGCATTGCTCGGGACTGCGTGAGTAGGTCACCGCGCTGGCGACGTACTCCCCGGGGGTGGCGTCATCGGGTATCTCAACGGTGACCACGCCAGCGGCGGTGATGCCAGGCTGGAACGAATCGCGGACGGGTGTCGCCGTCTTATTGGCGCAGGTCACCGTGTACACGTCATCAGCATCAGGCCCGCTGATGACGCAATCCATGGCGCCGATGTCGACTGCCGTGGGGACGAATCCCTTCGGGAACGTGGCGACCACCTTGGGGTTGTCGAACGCCGACGGGCCCAAGTTGACGGCCGTGAGCGTGTATTGGATGGTGTCGCCGGCCGAGGGCGACGTCGAACTGACCGATCCAGTCACCGAGATGTCAGCCAGAGTCAGCAACTTGGTGGTGATCTTTGCTTTGTTGTTATCCGGATTCGAGTCGATAGCGTCAGATGCGACCGTGACCTCGTTG
>JAIRNM010000178.1 GCA_031258055.1 Bifidobacteriaceae bacterium | reverse complement strand
CGACGCTCTTCCGATCTCAGCATCAGGTCGCCGTCCGCCGTCGTCAAGAAGCCATCAGCGTCAACCCAAACCACGGCCACGTCACCGGCGTCGCGGGCAGCCGCCGAAGTACCAGAGCCGACCGGACCAGCCACCGGCATGATGACGTCCGCGCCCTGCGCGATCATCGTCTCGGAGAGGGTCTTGCCTTTGGCTACATCATCGAAGTCGCCGGAGAACGACCCGGATTGGGCCGCCTTATCCCAGCCGATGACCTCAACGGCGGCGCCCTTGGCTTCGTTGTACTTGGCCACGCCGTCAGCGAAGCCATCCATGAAGATCGTCACCGACGGAATCTGCATACCGCCGAAGGTCCCGACTTTGCCGGTCTTCGAGTAAGCGGCGGCAGCGTAACCAGCTAGGTAAGCGGCTTCCTGAGTGGCGTAGACCAGCGGCTTGACGTTCGGCAGGTCGATCTGGTTGTCGTCAACAATGGCGAAGTTAACATCTGGATTCGCTTCCGCCGCCGTCTTGGTGGCGTCTGACAGGTTAAACCCAACCGTGATGATCAGGTTGCAGCCGGAAGTTACAAGGGTATCTAGGTTAGGTGCGAAGTCGTTTTGATCCTTCGACTCCAGGGCTTGAGTCTTGATGCCAAGAGCCTCTTCGGCTGCCTTCAGTCCCTCATAGCTGGACTGGTTGAAGGACTCATCATCAAACCCACCAGCGTCCGAAACGATACAGGCCTGGAAATCACTGGTCGCTTCGCCCCCTCCGCCAGCCGAGGTGGCAGTCGTGCTGCCGGTCTTCTCCGGTGCTTCGCCGCAGCCGACTACCGCCAAAGCGGTAGCCGCGACTACGCCTACTAACGCGTGCATTTTTCTCATCGGTTCTCCTCTTCCTCGAGTATTTAGCCGGTACACCCGGCTTTGCCTTCCTATGCTAGAACCCACAGACTGTCATCAACGCACAAGCCCGGCGGTCCGTCCAGGCTAGTTGCCAAATTGTGACCTTCTGCGCCGTAAGTCCCAGCTCGTTTGCCAAAGCCGCGGCTACCGAGCGATCAGGCGCTGAACTCCACCGAGACCAGTTCACCGGCCGACTAAATCCGGGATCAGACGCGCGGCGCCGCTAGCGGAACGGCCGGTGCCTGGCACCAACCGTTCCGCTAGCGTGGGGCCTAGGTGAGTGTCGGACGACGCTCTCCTAGGCCCGGGATCAGACGCGCCAGTAAGCCCTGTCCGTCCGGCGAAAGGGCCGATTCGGGATGGCCCTGAAGCGAAGCGAAATGAGCACCGCGCAGCGCTATCACCTCATCCGTGCCCCGGCGCCGCACAATCTCCAGTCCGGGACGTTCTTCCAGCGGCGCGACGGCCGTGAAAGTGTTGTAATAGCCAAGTGTGGCGGGCGCACCGAAGATGTCATCGGTCAGTTGCTCGCCCTGATGGGGCCTTGTCAGTTTCCGCAGGTCAAGCTTTAGTTCATGGGCCAGAATCTGGTGCGATAGGCAGACCGCGAGGAACGGTTGACGCCCTTTCAAGCGCCGACGAATTAGACGGCGCAGTTCTTCGATCCGTGGTTCGCTGCCGCTCGGATCGCCTGGGCCAGGGCCCGGGATCACGAGGTCAGCTTCCGTCTCCGGATCATATTCCCGCCAAGACGCAACTCGCACAATAGAGCCCAAGCGTCGTAGCAGATGAGCTAGCATTTGCGAGAAATGGTCCTCGGCATCCACGATCACGGTTGTCAAGCCCGCCAAGGGGGCGGTCCCAGCCGCTTGCGGCCGCAGCCAGAACTGAGCGAGCCGTTCGTTGCGGTAAGCGAGGGTCGCTTCCACCCGCCGGTCGCCCGCGACCGGCCCAGCCACCCCAGGGGGGCTGGACTCAGCGCGAGCGGCCCCGGATGGGGCGGACCTTGAGTCAGCGGCCCCAGAGCCAGCGGCCCCAGAGTCAGCGGCCCCAGAGTCAGCGGCCCCAGAGTCAGCGGCCCCAGAGCCAGCGGCCCCAGTGCGGGCGACCTCTGGCCGCAGCAGGACGGACTGGGGGAGGATAGCTGGCGAGCCCGACTCGACGGCATCGGCAACCGGCCAAGTGCCGAGGGCGCTCAGGATGCCGGCCGCTTTGGTGCGGGTCTCGGCCACTTCGCTGGCCGGATCAGAGTGCCGGACCAAGGTGGCGCCGGCCGGAACCGAAACCCGGCCGTCGGCTTCGACATAGGCGGTGCGGATCAAGATGGGGGCGTCCAAATCCCAGACCCCGCCCGGTCCGGGCTCGAACAGCGCCATTACCCCGGCATAGTAGCCTCGCGGCCGCTGCTCCCGCCGAGCGATCACCGCGCAGGCGTTTTGCATGGGTGAGCCCGTCACCGTCGGCGCGAACATGGTTTGGCGCAAGACCTCGCGCGGATCGGCCTCGGTGATCCCCTCTAGGAGATACTCGGTGTGGGTGACGCGACTCATCTCTTTGAGATACGGGCCAATCACGCGGCCGCCGGAAGGGCAAATCGCGCTCATTAGCTTCAATTCCTCGTCAACCACCATAAAGAGTTCATCCACTTCCTTGGCGTCGGTCAGGAAGGACAACATCCCCTCAATGGTCGGCCCCTCGGCCGGGTGGCGATAGGTGCCGGAGATCGGGTTCATCGTCACGGTAGCGGATTTGATCGTCAGATGACGTTCAGGGCTGGCGCCAGCGAACGCCAAGGAATCGGCGCAGACAGCATAGGTCCAGTACGCGCCCTGTTCGTGGCGGAGCAGCGCCGCGAACCAGGCCAGGACCCCCTGACGGGCCGAGGCGTCAACCCGCCCCTGAAAAGACCGATGGAGCACAAAGTTGGCACCTTCACCCCGCCCGATTTCCTCCTCAATGACCTGTTTTACCTGCTCAGCATAGGCGCTGTCATCAATATCAAACCCCTTAGGCCAAAACGGCGGCGGCTCAGCCGGGAGCCAGCCCAATAGCTCGTCGACCGGCACGGTGGTGCGCCCAGTGGCGATCAGGCAACGCAGAGGGGCGGCGTCATCGACTACCTCGAAACCCCGTTCCGTGATCTGGCGGAACGGCACTATGGCCAAGACCGGATTGGCCTCAAGCGGGATGTCAGCGGTTGTCTCGACATCTTGCAGGCGGCCGGTCCACACTTCCACCACCGGCGCTTCCCCACGCCTGACTAAAGCGAAGGGCTGGCCCTCGGGCGGTATTGGGCTCTTGGTCCTGGCGCCTCCCGCCATCCGGTGACGCTTATTCGCGCTCTGAGGCGTGATCAAGCTACTTTTCATAGCTCATCTGCCCCGCTTCGCGTCCGTCCCGGCCGGACCGGCGTAACCGGCTGACTCACCAAGGACCCCTTTCAACGCCTCAATCTGGTGCTGCCACAAGCCGACTGAAACATCAGAGGGCTGGCGCCAATCGCCGCGCGGTGAGAGCGCTCCTGCCCGCACTACTTTCGGTCCGTTGGGCAGGGCCGAACGCTTGAACTGGGAGGAAAAGAACCGCCGGTAGAACACTTCCAGCCAATGCAGCAGTTCAACTGGCGAATACCCGCGCTGATCAGCCGCCGGCACACCGTCCGGCCAACCGCCGCGACTGGGGTCCTGCCAGGCTTGACAGAGGCGATAGAAAACCTCGCGCGGTGTCAATCCGAAACGAAGTGTGTAGTAGAGCGCGAAATCCTGTAACGGATAGGGGCCGATCACCGATTGGGTGGATTGAATGCGGCCGGATTGGTCCGGCGGCACCAACTCAGGACTGATCTCTTGATCGACAATCGCCCGCAACGTTTCGCCGACCGACTGGTCGAACTGCCCGGTCTTGATAACCCACCGGATCAGGTATTGGATCAGGGTCTTGGGCAGGCCGCCGTTGACGTTGTAATGCGACATTTGGTCGCCCACGCCGTAGGTACACCAGCCGAGCGCCAACTCCGACAGGTCGCCGGTCCCGAGCACAATGCCACCGTGATAGTTCGCCAGCCGGAACAGATAATCCGTCCTTAGACCAGCCTGGATGTTCTCAAATGTGACGTCGTAGTCGGGTTCGCCGCGCGCCGCTGGGTGCCCTAGGTCGGCCAGCATCCGCTCAGCAGCGGGCCGGATGTCAATCTCCTCGAAACTGACCTTCAGCGCCCGCGCCAGTTCGGTGGCGTTCGTCTTAGTCGCCGCCGTGGTGGCGAAACCGGGCAGCGTATAGGCCAGAATGTCGGTCCGCGGCCGGTCCAGGCGGTCCATCGCTTTCGCTGCCACGATCAGCGCGTGCGACGAGTCAATTCCGCCCGACACCCCGATCACGACCTTCGGCCGTCCAATCGCGTTGAGGCGTTGGATCAGCGCCGACACTTGAATGTTGTACGCCTCGTAGCAGTCCTGGTCGAGCCGCGCTGGTTCGTCCGGCACGAACGGAAAACGGGCGATTTCGCGCACCAGACCGCTCTTGCGCAGTCCGCTTTCATTCGTGGGGTTCCCGATGCCGTCGACCCGATCAGCCGCCTCGACCTCCTCGG
>JAIRNM010000145.1 GCA_031258055.1 Bifidobacteriaceae bacterium | reverse complement strand
TGAACACTCATGGATGGGTCCCCAAGGTACCGGCGCGCGCCTCGCTTCCGCTTTGCGTGGCTGGGAGCATCTGCGCTACGAGGTCACCGAAGAGCCATCATTCGGCTCCGACGGTGGCCGTTGGTCGCACACACCTTCACTTGGCATCTTCTACGCCGTGACCGATGTCCACGGCAACACGATGGTCCCTGAAGACCGCATCCGGGCCGCCCTTGACTGCCGGGGTGACCTCATCACGATGCGCCGCCAACTCGACTTGGCCCTGGGCCAAGCCTGGGACGACGAACTCGAACCGTTCCGCTACGCCGGTGCTGGCGCCCCGATCCGCTGGCTCCACCAAGTCGGCTGAGGAAGGTGACCGGCGATTGCCGGACTCAATGGCTGATTCGGGAGCGGTACCCGGCCGTGTCCGAAAACGGCATCGACGGACAGGATCCGTGCGTGAAAGCCATTTCCGGACACGCGGGCTCCGGGCCGGTTTCGGCGCCAACGCGTTGACCAGGGACGATGCCGTGCGCCTGGGTGACGGCACGGCCCGGCCGTGTCCGAAAACGGCATCGACGGACAGGATCCGTGCGTGAAAGCCATTTCCGGACACGCGGGCTCCTGGCCAGGGTCAGCGGCCGGTGAAGGGCGCGGCCGGACGCTTCTCGACGAAGGCTGCCATTCCCTCGACTTGGTCCTCAGTGCCGAAGCAACTGGCGAAGTGAGCCAACTCGATCCCCAATGCCGTGTCAAGGCCGGTGTCGACTCCCAGTCCCATGGCGGTCTTGGTGGCGCGCACCGCTACAGGCGATTGACGGGCTATCTCCAAGGCCATGGTGCCAGCCGCGCTCATCAGTTCGTCTACCGGATAGACGGCGTTGACCAGACCGATCTCATAAGCCCGCTGGGCCTTGACCCGGCATCCGGTCAAGAGCAACTGCTTGGCCAAACCCAGTGGGACCAGTCGGGTCAGGCGCTGGGTGCCGCCAAAGCCAGCTGTCACGCCAAGCCCTACTTCTGGCTGGGCGAAACTGGCTTTCGCCGAGGCCAAACGGATATCGCAGGCCATGGCCAATTCGCAGCCGCCGCCAATGGCAAAGCCACCAACGGCGGCGATCGACGGAATCGGCATGGTTTCAAGGCGCCGGAAAACGGCGCTTCCGGCGCGGCCGAACTCCCGCGCCTCGGCCGGAGTCATACCAGCCATTTCAGCGACGTCGGCGCCGGCCACGAAGGCGCGGCCGGCACCGGTTAGCACCAGGCAACGGATCGACTCAGCTTCGGCTCGGTCCAGGGCGGCCGTCAGGTCCTTCAGCACAGCTAGGTTGAGCGCGTTGAGCGCCTCGGGACGGTTGATCGTGAGCGTCGCAACGCCGCGGTCGGCTCGGTAATCAACAAGACTCATGGTGATTGTTCCTTGATCTCGGATCGAACGGGGAATTGATTGGCTGCCGGCAGCCGCGGCCGAATTCGCGGGCCCAATGAGGCGGCTCAATTGGCAGGTACAGCGCCGGCGCTGGGACCGCCCGCGCGTCAGCCCTCCCGGAATTGGACGCCATATGGCCCTGAAGGATAGTGCCATTCCAATGTGCCCGGATCGGCGATGGCCAGGCAGGTGCCGCATTCTAGGCAAGCGGCGTATTCGACTGCTACCGAGCCGTCGGCCGCCCAGGAATAGACCTTGGCGGGGCAAGCCGCGATTATCCGGGCGGCCGTGCCAGTCGCCTTGGCCAGTTCCTGGTGAACCACGATGTGAGGCTGCTCCTCATCAAGAACGAACCGGTTCGCGGCCAGCCGCTCGGTTACCGTCAACGTTTTCATAAGGCCGTCACCGCCCTCAGCCCGTCGCCTACCAAGTCCCGTAGCGAAACCGGCGAATCCCTTAGCACCTGGCGGCCCAGTGAGACCATTCGGCGCCGCGGAGCCAAATCGAGGTTGTAAACGCCATGGAAAATGTCAGCCAGCAGAGCACCGTAATCGCCGTACAGCCGGTGATTCTCCATAAAACGCGGCGCTTTGGCGAAGGTCTTCATGTCGCGGCCGACGAACGACTCAGCCAGCGCCAGCCGATAACCATCCAGCCCTCCAGCGGAGTAATCGCCAGCCTCCAGCGCCCGCTCAATTCCTCGGGCGGCGGCGATCCCCGATCCCACCGCGAGGTCCATCCCGCGCACTGTCAGGCCGGTGTTGATAGTCAGACCGGCCGCGTCGCCCACGATCACCAAACCATCGAAGACGAGGTTCCCGATCATCGCCTGGCCACCCTCGTTGACCAGGTGAGAGCCGTATTCGATGAGCCTCCCGCCCTCAATTAGGGGGGCCACGAAGCGGTGCGCCAAGAAGCGCTCGAACAGCGCTGAGGAGTCGCCGCCTTGAGCGGTCAGATCATCTAGCCGCAGCACCAGCCCCAGCGACAACGACTCCCGGTTTGTGTACAGGAAGGCCCCGCTGGCGATGCCGTCGGTCACAGCGCCAACCATGGCCAGCGCGGCTCCCTGGTCACCGGATAACTGAAAACGGTCGGCGATGATCTCCTGGGACAGCTTCACCACCGCCTTGATGCCAAGCGCCAACTGCTCGGGCGGCGGCTTCGGCCGCAGGCCGGCACCCCGCGCGATAAATGAGTTGACGCCGTCCGCTGCCACCACCACATGAGACCGCAACTCGTCTTCGCCCGCGACTACGCCTGCCACCCGACCGCCTGCGCGGACCAGACCGTCGACGCGCAGGCCAGGCATGACCATGGCGCCGACCGCCTCACACTGCTCGGCCAACCAGCCGTCTAACCGCGCCCGTAACACGGTCACGGCGGTGCCAGCCGCGTGCAGGCGGTCGTCGCCGTAGTCGATCGCCACATGGCTCGAGGGGTTGGTGAAAACCAGCGCGTTTCGGCTGATCAAACGCTCGACCGGAGCATCCGTCAAGAAGTTGGGAAAGACCTGCTTGATGGCGTGGCAGTACATGATGCCGCCGGACAGATTCTTCGAACCGGGCGTCTCGCCTCGCTCGATAACCGCCACCGACCGGCCCGCCTTAGCTAACTGATAGGCCGTGATGGCGCCGGCCGGACCGCAGCCAATCACAATGACATCGAAGTCGACCTCGGCGCTCATTTCTCTGAGCGTCCCAACGCCGCCGTCAGGGCGGGCAACAGTTCATACAGATCGCCGTTCAGCCGGTAGTCCGCTTGCGCCATAATCGGCGCTGCCGGATCTGAGTTGACGGCCGCGATCAGACGGGCTCCGCGAACGCCACCAAGATGCTGCAACTGCCCGGAGATGCCAACGGCCAGGTAGAGATCGGGCGCTAGCTGGTTACCGGAAATCCCGACATAGCGTTCTTTGCCCATCCATTCCAGTCCCTCAGCCAGTGGCCGCGAACAAGCCAGAGCGGCGCCCATCGCGACCGCCAGGTCTTGGGCCAAGGCCAGATCGGCTTGCGACTTGAAGCCTCGTCCGGCCGCCACCACAAGTTTCGCGGCGGTCAAGTCGGCCCCATCGGTACCGGCGCGGGCGACTTCGTGAACCTTGATGTTGTAAACGCCAGCGGCATCTTGACGGTCGACCGCCCCCGCTTCGCCAGCTTCGCTTAACGGCGCGCCGCCATCCATCATCACAGCCACCGGCCCGTCGAAAACGACCGTCCGTTCCGCCAAACCGCCGCCGACCTCGTGGGTTACCGCCGCCTGGCCGCCGCGGCGCTCGATACGCGTAACGCCACTAACCAGGGGAGCGGCCAAAGCGGCTGCGACCGCGCCTAGCCAAACCCGCTCGGCCGGGCGCCGGGCGGCTAGAACTACCCCGGGCGCAGCGGCGACCACCGCGGCCACCGCCGGCGCGAACGCCTCAAGGGCGCGGCCGTCAGCCGTTCCGAGCCAGACCGCCCGGTCAACACCGGCCCCAGCCACCGCCGCGGCCAGATCCTCCGGCCCAACCACGACCGCCGCCACCGGCCGGTCTAGGTTCCCCGCTTGATCAATCAGTCGGCTGACGGCTAGATTGTCCGCCACCAAGACATAGGTCAGATCAGTCATTTCGCACCTCCACAGGTGATTCCAGCGGCTCTTAACGCTTCGAT
>JAIRNM010000138.1 GCA_031258055.1 Bifidobacteriaceae bacterium | reverse complement strand
CCTTGTCCCTATCCTCCAGGCGGTCGGCTACCATCACCGCGGTGCGCCGCCATCCGGGCACGCTCCGGCTGAGCCGGGCAGCGACGTCCGCTAATACAGCCTGACCGCGGATGCGCGCCACGGCAGCGTCCCGCGCCGCCGGGTCCCGGGCCGTGGCCGCCACTTGGGCCAACTGAGCGGGATCGCTTAGACGTTGAACGGCTTTGAGGCGGCGTGCGGGGGTCTTCTTTCCGTTCAACGCTGTGCGTAGCCGTCTGGAACCCATGCCGCCTCTCCACAGTCTGCCGAGTGGCCGACAATTTTACCATCTGGGAGTCTCGCCGCTGGTTGGCGCACTCGGCGAGGTAGCGGTTGAACAGGGTTTGATACTCAGCCGCGGTCCCCGAGGACGTCGATGAAATGGGCGCTGCCGGAGTTGCCGAACAACACGTCGATCCGGGCGCCATCGTAGGGTGGGCAGCGGACCAGTTTGGTTGTGACGGTCTGGCTTCCCCCCGGGCCCAAGGCTAACGGCTCTCGATTTCGGTCGGACGTTCCCAATGGCCCGTCGTCGCTGGTGGAAAGGCCGACATCGATCAGCCACTCTCGCCCGTTGGTGTCAATGTCAGTCTGATTCTCAAGCAAGAGCTCGGCCTCAAAGACGGGGGCGAGGTTCTCGGCCGTGCCGTCGCAGGACAACTGCCGGTCCTCGCTGGTGGCCGGACGCTCAACCAGGCTGACTAACGTAACTGAGACCCAGGTTGGGGCCGCATTCTCGGCGAAGCCAGCGTTCACCTCGCAGCTCTCCCCCACGTGTACTTCGGCGCACTTCTCGACTGAAGCGGCCGGGTCGAAGCTTTCAAGGCCTGCGGCCGCGTCCTCTAACTTCTCGGCCGCTTCCTCTAGGTCATCCAAAGTTGGGGGCTGGTCATTGTCCGGGCCGCAGCCGACCAGCATCGCGCCTAGGGCGAGGGTCGCGGCCACGCTGACAGCCGCACGAATCGAAAGCAGTCCAAGGTTCATCTGAAATTTCCTTAAGTGTCGCTGGTTCCAAGATTGGTACGTTTCCGGCTCTAGAGACCCACTTCAGTCGGGGCCAACGCCGGATAACCACCAACTATGCGGTGCTAGTTTAACCCCACCAGTCAAGACAGCGCTGCTTCAGGCAGAGCCGCGGCGGACTAGTTCGACTGGGAGCAGCAGGGATGGTATGGCGGCCGAAGAGTCGTCAATCATCGCAGTCAAAGAGCGCAAGGCCCACGCACCGGTTTGGCGCAGCGGTTGGCGGATTGTGGTCAGGTCCAGGGCCTGGGCGATTATCGAATCGTCATACCCAACAATTGCGAGTTGCTCGGGTACGCTCAGCCCGGCCCCTCTGGCCGCCAACAAGACCGCTGCCGCTAACTCGTCGCTGTGGGCAAAGACGGCATCAGGCCTCTGGTCACCGTTTAGCAGGTCCGATGCCGCCGTAACGGCCTGGTCGAAAGCGCTGCCGACCAACACCACCCGGCGGTCATCCACGTTCATCCCGTGTTCGGCCAGGGCGGTGGTAAAGCCGTGGAGCCGGCGGCGCGAGGGTGAAACCAAGTCCGGCTGGACCTGAGAATGGCCGAAGAAGGCCAAGCGGGTCTTGCCAGCGGCGATCAATGCCTCAGCCGCTAACCGGCCGCCAAGTTCGTCGTCGCTGGCGACGGACGGTAGGCCGAACCCTTCCGAATCGACCAAAACCGCTGGTAAATGCCCTTGGCGCAAGGCGGCGGCGACTTCTTGGCCGATTGGCACCGACATGACGATCACACCGTCTAGTGACCGCAAGGCGGGCAAGCTTTCCAGGACATGGCTGGATTCGGCGGCTGACTGGACATCGAACACCACTACCTCAAAGCGGCGCTGGTTGGGCACTGTCAGAATCCCATTCAATCGCTCAGCGAAAGAGGGATAGGTCGAAAAGGGGGCGAACACGCCGATACGCCCGGCGCCTCGCCGGGCCCGCAATGACGCGACCTCCTTGGCGACGAAGTCCAGCTCGTGGACGGCATCGAGCACCCGGCGACGGGTGGTGGGCGCCACCTTGACCGGGGCGTTGAGCGTCTTGGAGACTGTGCCGATCGAAACGCCAGCCAGGGCGGCGACGTCGTAGATCGTTGGGTGTTTGCCAGTCGTTACCACTTGATGTCCTCGTTCGTGTCCCTTGCGCGGCGGCTGACCAGTCGAAAGCCCGCCGCAAGCCCACCGCGGGGTTGGCTCTGGCCTGCCGCGAACCGGCATCTGACCGTAGGCATTGTGGTTAACCGGCCAATCGCCTATGCTCTCTAAAAGCTTTCTGAAAAGCACTTTATCACTGCTCGCCTTGCCCTCACGAAAGGCTCGCCGATGTCAGCTATCTACCCCGCTCCCCCGCGTCTCGGGCGGTTGATGGCCACCTACGGCGCCATTCAGCTAGTCGTCAACATGGGCAACGGGGGCGCCAGCACCTATTTGCTGCCGCTCTGGCTGCAAGACATCGACGCGGTCGGCAAAGTCACCAACTACGGCCTGGTCGGAACGATGGCAGCGACCTGCGCCATCATCGCCCAGCCGCTCTGGGGCGCCGCCTCGGATCGAACCCGGAGTAGCTGGGGGCGGCGCGCCCCCTGGATCGCCACTGGTGTGGCGTGTCTGGCCGGTTCAATCGCCCTGTTAGGCGCCACCCGCATGGTTTGGGTGATCGTTATGGCAGCCTGCGCCTGTCAGATCGCCTATTCGATGTTCGCGGCGCCCCTGAGTGCCATCGTCGCCGATCGCACCCCCGTCGAACGCCGTGGTGTCATGTCGGCTTTAGGCGGTGCCGGCGCCTACCTGGGCGTGTTGGGCGGGGTGCTCGCCGCCTCGGTCTTCGCCGACCGCCTGCGGATTGGTTTTGTCGCCTGCGGTGCTTTCGCCTTGGTTCTGGGGCTCCCGCTGGCTGTCGCCTTGCGCCGAGACTCGCACCGCCTACCGCGCGAGCCGAGGCGGTCGGCCCGCGTTGCTCTTGCCTCCTATTGGGTTTCGCCCCGTCAATACCCCGATTTCGCCTGGGTGTTCGCCGCCCGGCTAGTACTGATCACTGGCTTCTGGGGAATCTATTCCTTCTTGATTTACCTGGCCCAAGACTATTGCGGGCTGTCAAGACAAGCCGCCGCCGATGTCTATCCCCTGCTATCGGCGTTGCTGATGGGAGCGATCCTGGTGGCGATTGTGCCCGGGGGCTGGATCTCTGACCGCCTCGGCCGGCGCAAGATAGTCGTCATTGTCGCTTCGGCTCTGATCGGCTTGTCCGTCATTGTGCCCCTGGCCAGTCCGACTATCCCCGCCTTGGCCGTTTCCCTGGCCATCGCTGGGCTGGGCTTTGGCGCTTACCTATCAGTCGATCAGGCTTTAATGACGCAGGTGCTCCCGTCAGCCGCCGCGGCTGGGAAGCAACTCGGCATCCTCAACATTGCTCAGGCCGGCGGCCAAGTGCTGGCGCCCGGTGTGGCCGCGCTGGTCATCAACCTGGCTGGCTACCGCGGCTTGTACGTCTTCGCCGGGCTGGCCGCGCTGGCCGCCATCGCCCTGGTCATACCGATTAGGTCGGTCCGTTGATGACTTCGCCCGGCCGCTGTTGTCGCCCCACTCTCCTCCGTTGGCGCCGTCGCCTCCGTCACCCGCCTTGCCCGCGTCGCTTCCAGGGGAGGACGATGCCGTCTGGGCGGCCCTTAGCCCTGGCCGACCGGCCCGCCGCGCCAGCCTTGGGGCGTTAGGCTGACCAAGCTAAGGAGTCAACCGTGCCGATCAACCCCGTTATCAAACAGGCCCAACGCGCTGCCCGGCGCCTGACCGGCCGACCGGCCAGCGATCCGGCCGGTTGGCGAGCGCAGGCTGCCCTGGTGGACAAGCAAGTCACCGCCCGTTTGATGCTGCCGCCTGCGAGCGGCGTGACAGTCCGCGACCTGTCTGTTCCGGTGCCGGGCCAACCGCCGGTGCGTGTCCGCTTTTACAGTCCATCACAGACGCGGAGCCGCGGCTGTTTGTTGACTTTCTTCGGCGGCGCTTTTCGGCAAGGCGGATTGGACTTCGCCTCAGTCGACCGAACCAATCGAGCCAGGGCAATCGCAGCCGATGTGGTGGTGGCCGCTGTTGACTACGCCTTGGCGCCGGAACACCGCTACCCGCAGGCTTTGGAACAGGGCCTAGCGGCGTTGGCCTACCTGGATAGCGCTAGCTGCCCCGACGGCATCGACCGTCAGCGGCTGGGCGTGGCCGGGGCGTCATCGGGCGCGAACCTGGCCGCGGCTGTGGCCTTGGCCAACCGCGACCGGGGCGGCCCAACGCTACGCCTCCAACTGCTTGAGGTCCCCGCCCTGGACCTGACCGGCGGGCACTTGTCGCGCGCGGTCGCCTGGCGGTTGGGCGCGCCGCCGTTCCTGGTCGCCCGCGGCCTGCGCAGCGTGGTCCGCGACTACCTGGGCGACCCGGAACTCGCGCGCCAGCCTTACGCCTCCCCCCTCCTGGCCGAAAGCTTGGCTGA
>JAIRNM010000259.1 GCA_031258055.1 Bifidobacteriaceae bacterium | reverse complement strand
GGAGGGGGTAACCCAAAACTAAATATAAACGGGGGGCAACCCGGCCCAACGCGGCGGGGTGGGCCCGCTTCATTTTGGCCTGGGCGGCGAGGCGGTTTGCTAAACGAAGGTCAGCAAGTAGACTTTTGCCAGCAATTGTTAACAGGAGGTAACAATGGATAGCGTTCAGCTCGCCACGAGGATATCTAAGAATGAGGACCGACTGTTTCGGGAGACGACTCGGGAACTCGGCACGACCCCTGCCGATGCCATGCGCGTGTTTGTGGCTGCCTTCAACCGGCACCGCGGTTTTCCTTTTGATGTGCGCCTGACGGACAGTGTGCTGCCATTCCGCAGCGAGGAAGAGGCGCTGGATTTTGTTGACCGCCAGGCGGGGGAACTGCTTAATGATGCGTGGTGAGGTCTGGACTGTCCGAGACGACGCCTACGCCAGCAAATCCCGGCCAGCGATCGTGGTCCAGGCGAATGATATTTCCTCTGAATTCCAGTCTGTTGTCCTTGTTGGGATGACTACTGTCCCTGCGCCTGGGGTTAGTGTGCGGGTCAAGGTCGAGCCGACGGAGCGCAACGGCCTGAAGGTGACCAGTTACGCGATGGCTGAGAAACCGTTCACCGTGAAGGTTGAGCGACTCGGTTCCCGTATTGGTGAGCTCGCCGGGTCCGACCTGTCGAGCGTATCGCGAGCTCTCGCCCGGGCGCTGGCCCTCACTCCGGAGGATCTCACCTGAAAGCCTGGGCCGGATCGCCAAGAGTTCGCCTGGCGATCCCGGGGCTCAGGGCCGGGCCAACCAGTCCTGAACGTTCATCTGAGTGATTCCGTCGTGAGAGGACGGGGGTAGCTGGTCGCCGACTATGAGCAGTCGGGGGTGATGGTCGGGGATAGCGCGTAGGGGCGCGAGTTCCCTGGCCAGGACCGCTGGGTCCAATACCGACTGGCAGACTTGGATATAGGTCAGTCCGCCCGCGCCATTGGCCAAGAAGTCCACCTCCGACCGGTCAATTCGGCCGACCGCGACCCGATCACCGAGCCGCAGTAACTCCAGATAGACCAGGTTTTCCAATGAGTGGCCCAGGTCGGGGTTGCGGCTTCCCCGTAAAGCCCGGCGTAACCCCAGGTCAACGGCGTAGTACTTGGCGGAGTTCGCCAGGTAAAGCTTGCCCCTGATGTCGTACCGGGGCGCCTTGTAGAGGACGAAGCTGTCTACCAATGCCTCAACGTAGGTTTCGACGGCGGTTCGGCCCGTCTTCCGGCCCAGCGACGTGAGGGTCGAGCTGATCTTGTTGATAGTCGAGAGGTTGCCAATGTTGTCCAGCATGAACAGCAGTATCGAGTCAAACAAGGTTGCGTTGAAGGCCGGATGCCTGGGCGCGATGTCACGGGCCACTATGGCGCTCATCACATCGCGAAGGTACTGGCCCGCCATGGCCGGTTCCTGCGACAGCCTGACCACGTAGGGGAAACCGCCGTCGCGAAGATAACGGGGCCAGGTGTCGCTGGGCCCAGTGTTGCCGATGTGGGCGGTGGCGTATTCGCTGAAAGACAACGGCAGGACACGCAGTTCGACGTAGCGGCCGGTCAGCCTAGTCCCGAGTTCGGCGGACAAGAAGGCAGAATAGGAGCCGGTCAGATACAGGTCGACGTTCTCAAGCAGGCCGAGGCCGACGACGGTCCGCTCCAACTCGGCCAAATGCTGGGCTTCGTCCAGGAAAACGTAAAGCTGCCCGCCCTCGGCGGCCAGGGCTTTGACGTGCTGGTAGAGGCGCAGGCCCTGCGAGAACTCCGCTTCGGTGTCGGGGTCTTCGAGGTTGAAGTCGAGGACCGAGGCGGGAGGAATTCCGTTGGCGACCAACCTCTGTCGGAATAGCCGTAGGATCGTGGACTTGCCGCAGCGCCGCACGCCCGTGAGGACCTTCGCCACATCTTTCCCCCGCCAGGCGGACAGCCAGTCCAGGTAGCGGGGACGTTCAATCCAGGCCATACTTGGGCTCCAAACATGTCGATCGATCAGCAAGTTATGTACAACTATACAAAAGTCGCTGATCGACCAGCAACCGTTTGACGTGGCAACGCGCCTTGTAGTCACACGGTTCCAGCCGCCGCCGCCAACCGAGCCCGATCCCGCCCGGTTGGCCGGATCGCCAAGAGTTCGCCTGGTGTTCACCTTGCGTTCACCTTAGTTTCCCCGGCCGTTCGATCTGCGGCCCTAACGTCAGTTCCGAAATCACAAATTCGGATATGAAAAGAGGGCCTAATGAGATTGGGCAAGATCAAGCAGGTGGCGCTGTGGGCCACCGCCGGGTTGGTTGTGGCGGCATTGGCGGGATGCGCCGCCAATGAAGCGGCAGAGGGCGCGGCAGGCGCCTCGAAGTCTTCTGACGGGACCAACGACGAACAGCTTTCAGGTCAACTCAATGGTGCGGGCGCGTCTTCGCAGAGCGCCGCCCAAGAAGCCTGGAAGGCAGGTTTCATTTCTTTACAGTCTGATGTGACCGTCAACTACGATCCGGTTGGATCAGGCACCGGGCGCGAGCAGTTCACGGCTGGCGGCCTGGGTTTTGTTGGCACCGACGCTCCGTTCTCGGCCGACGAAGCCAGCGGTGGCGGTCAAGCCTCCTGCGCGGCTGATTCGCCCCTAGTTGAGGTACCGGTTTACATTTCGCCGATCGTGGTCGCGTTCAATCTGGACGGAATCGATGAGCTCAAGTTGGCGCCCGCTGTGATCGCTGACATTTTCACCGGCAAGATCACCAACTGGAACGACCCGGCTATCGCCGCTGACAACAGCGGTGTGGAATTGCCGGACCTAAAGATCAGCCCCGTCCACCGCTCCGACAAGTCCGGCACGACTGGCAACTTTACGGACTATCTGGCCGCCACGGCGCCGGACAACTGGACGGCCGGTGAAACCGAGGAATGGCCGGCCGAAGGCGGCGAAGGGGCCGAGAAGACCCAGGGCATGGTCGAAGCGCTGACCGCTGGTAATGGCGCGATCGGCTACGTCGACGCTGGTCAGGCCGCGTCTTTGAGTTGGGCTAGCATCAAGGTTGGCACTGAATGGGTGGCGGCCTCAGCCGAAGGCGCCGCTAAAGCGGTGGCCGAATCAAGCCTCGAAGAGGGCCGGGGCGAAGGCGACGTGGTTTACGAGTTGAACCGCACGACTGATGCCGCGGGCGCCTATCCGCTGATCTTGGTCAGCTACCTGGCTGCCTGCGAAAAATACGAAGACGCGGAAACGGGAAAGCTAGTAGCCGCCTACTTCAAGTACGTCACGTCAGACGATGGCCAGCAGGCGGCAGCCGCTAACGCTGGATCGGCGCCGTTGACAGCGGAAGAAGGCCTCAGCGCGAAGGTCAGCGCTGCCGTCGCCCGGATCGGCGCCTGATCGAAAACTTGATCGAAAACACTGATGACAGCATCTATGACTGATAGCCGGGTCGCCGTTAGCGGCGGCCCGGCTGGTCGGCGTTCTTACGGGGAGCGGGTCTTCTCCGGCTCCATGAAGGGCGCCGCCATTGCCGTAGCCCTGATCCTGGTTGGCGTTCTGGTCTTCTTGGCCGCCAAGGGTGGCCCGGCTTTCGGCGACGGCGAAGGCGATCTGCCCGCGCACGCCACAAACTTCCTAGCCTTGGCCCTGCCGCTGGCTTTCGGCTCGGTTTGGGTGGCGGTTGTGGCGCTCCTTTTCGCGGCCTTGCCAGCGATCGGTGTGGCCCTGGCCGCCACCATCTACGCCCCTTCGGCCCGGTTCGGCCGTTTCCTCGGTGCTGTGCTGGACCTGCTGGCCGCCGTCCCGTCGGTGGTCTTCGGCCTGTGGGGCCTGAAGGTGTTGGCCCCGGCCATGGTGCCGCTCTTCGAATGGCTTCACGCCAAGTTGGGCTGGCTGCCGTTCTTTAGCGGCGACCCTTCGGTCACCGGCCGCACGGTGCTGACCGCTTCGGTGGTGGTAGCGGTCATGATCCTGCCGATTATGGCGGCGATGTGCCGCGAGAGTTTCGCGCTGACACCGCCAGCTTTGATCGAAGCCGCCTACGCGCTCGGCGCCACCCGTTGGGAAATGGTTCGTTCGGCTGTGCTGCCAGTTGCCCGTTCCGGCATTGTGGCCGGCGGCATGCTCGGACTGGGCCGGGCGCTGGGCGAAACCATGGCTGTGGCGATGGTCCTTTCCGCCACGCCCGACTTGATTTCCTTCAACGTCATCTCGTCCGAGAATCCTTCCACCATCGCTGCCTTCATCGCTTCCACCTTCCCCGAATCGACCGGCTCGCGTGTCAATGCCCTGATCGCGCTGGGTTTGGTCCTGTTCGGCATCTCGTTGCTGGTTTCAATTGCCGGGCGCCGCATCGCCAAGAAGGGAGCCCAGGCATGAGCATCGCTGAACTGGTAAAAGGGGGTGAGCGGACGGCATCGGGCAGGGGCGATGCCGTCACCACCCTGGCCGCCTCCAAACCTAGCCCCGCACGAAGAGCCAAGAACGCTTTGGCGACTGGCGCGGTAGTCGCAGCGGTGGTGCTGACCGCAGTGCCCCTGACCTTGGTGATCTGGGCGGCTATAAGAAGAGGCAGCGAACGGCTGGACCTAACCCTGTTCACCCACTCGATGCGGGGCGTGGTCGGCGCTGGCGGCGGGCTCTTGCACGCGCTCACCGGCACCTTGCTGATCACGGCAGCGACCGCCGCCATCGCCATTCCGCTGGGCCTGTCCACCGCTATCTACCTGACCGAATACGGCTCAGGCGGTCGGTTGGCCGCTATCACGAGGCGGGCGGTGGACATCATGGTTTCCATTCCTTCGATTGTGGCCGGGCTGGCCGCCTACGCCTTGTTCTCGTTGCTGCTGGGGCCCGGAACCCGGTCAGGACTGGCGGGCGCGGTGGCGTTGGCCATGATCATGATTCCGGTGGTGGTGCGCTCGTCGGAGGAGGTTCTCAGGCTGGTGCCCGCCGATTTGCGGGAAGCCGGGCTGGCGCTCGGATCGCCGAAATGGCGGGTCATTAGGAAGATCGTGCTGCCAACCGCCCTGCCCGGACTGACCGCTGGCGCTGTTCTGGGTGTGGCCCGGATCATCGGCGAGACAGCGCCGCTGCTGTTGGTGGCGGGATTCACAGACGCCATGAACTACAACTTGGCGGAAGGCCGGATGGCCACTCTGCCGGTCTTTATCTACACGCAATGGTCTTCGAAGGGTTTGGATACCGCCGCTTACGATCAGCGGGCTTGGGCTGGCGCCCTAGTGCTGATGGCCGTAGTGGTTGTGCTCCAACTCGCGGCCCGCGCGTTGCCCCCGCAAATTGCCAAGATTAGGAGAAACCGATGACCGCTACGGTCCCAAATCCAACCGCCGCCGCCTCGGACATTGCGCCTGGGGCGTTGGCCGCTAGCACCGCGCCAGCGACCGGCACGGCGCCAACGACTGGCCTTGTACCCGCCACCGCCACCGTCACGGCGCCGCTCAGTTTCGACGCGCCCGGGTCTATGTCCATTAGCGATGTGTCGTGCTACTACGGCTCACACCTGGCCGTGGCGGACGTGTCGCTGGAAATCCCTGGGCGGGCGGTGACAGCCTTCATCGGTCCATCCGGCTGCGGCAAATCGACGCTGCTCAGAGCGATCAACCGGATGCATGAGGTGATCCCCTCAGCCCGGGCGGAAGGGACGATCAGCCTGGACGGCGTTGACCTTTACGCCAAAGGTGTTGACCCGGTGGCGGTTCGCTCCAAAGTTGGGATGGTCTTCCAGAAACCCAATCCTTTCCCGGCCATGTCCATCAAGGACAATGTGCTAGCTGGTCTGATCATTAAGGGCCAGCGGCCGCGCGCTTCGGCCGCCGATGAGTTAGTGGAGCGGTGCCTAACCCGGGCGCACCTTTGGGATGAGGTCAAGGATCGGCTGAGGAAACCCGGCGATTCCCTGTCCGGCGGTCAACAGCAGCGGCTGTGCATCGCTAGGGCAATTGCCGTCCAGCCGGATGTTGTCCTGATGGATGAGCCCTGTTCGGCCCTGGACCCGATCTCGACTCTGGCGATCGAAGAGCTGATGCGAGACTTGGCCCGGGACTACACGGTGGTGGTGGTGACCCACAACATGGCTCAGGCTAACCGGATTTCTGACATCACCGCCTTCTTTTCCCTCGCCAGCGCCGGCCAGCCGGGTCGGCTGATCGAATCGGGTCCCACCGGTGACATCTTCTCCGCTCCGAAGGTGATCGCGACCAGGGATTACATCGACGGCCGGTTTGGTTGAGGGCTAGCTCCCCCATAAAATGAATGGCGTGCCGGTGGCCGTGGAGTGGGTGGCCGGGGGCGCTTTGGGCGCCACCCTGGCCCTGATCACCAACCCGATCTGGGCCTGGTTGTTTCGGCGCACACCGCAAGGCGACCGCTGGGAGCGCTACGAGGCGCCGCTGCCAGAGTTGGCGCGCGATTTGGCAGGCGCCTACGGCGGTTATTCAATGGTCCTGACCCGGTCTCACAAGGTGGTTTTCACCAGCGCCAAGGCAGAAACGCTGCCGGTCTACCGGGGGACCAAACTGATTCACGCTGGCTTGCAGGAATTGGCTGAGAACGCCTGGCGTGAAGATGAGATGCAGACCCAGCGGATGTCTTTCACCGATCTGGGCCCCGTCGCGGACGCCGAAGTCCGAGCTACCCGGTTAGCTGACCGGTACATCTTGTTGACCGTCACCGACCTGACTGAAACCTTGCGGGCACGCCAGGTCAGACACGACTTCATCGCCAACATTGGCCACGAGTTGCGCACCCCGGTGACGGCGGTTGAGTTGATTGGCTCGGCGCTGGCCGCCGGGGCGGAGGACCCCGAAACCGTTCGCCATTTCGCGCGGCGGCTGACCGGCGAATCGCGTCGGCTGGCCCGGTTGACGGAAGACATGATGGCCCTGGCTAAAGCCCAGGACCAGGACTCAAGTCGCTTCGCTCAGGTGAGCGTGTCGGAAGTGGTCCATGAGGCGGTCGCCCGGCACACGACCACCGGCGACGAAGCCGGTATCCGGGTCTTGGTCGAAGCGCCGGACGACTTGACGGTCTTTGGCGACAAGGACGCCCTGATCACTGCCGTCGATAACCTGGTGGCCAACGCGATCTCCTATTCGCCGCCGTCCAGCCAGGTGCGTGTAACGGCCTCACTGCGGTCAGGCGAGGTCGCTATCGCGGTGACCGATGAAGGCATTGGTATTGAAGCCTCCGACCAAGAACGGGTCTTCGAACGGTTCTATAGGACTGACCGGGCGCGGTCTAGGCGCACGGGCGGCACCGGCCTGGGGTTGGCGATTGTGCGCAACACCGTGTCCGGACATGGCGGTAGGGTAACGGTGCGATCAGCGGTTGGGCGCGGGTCGACTTTTACCATTTGGGTGCCAAGGAGAGTCTTGGGGGACAGTGCGTGACAGATTTGTTGTTGGTCGAAGACGACGAAACCCAGCGCGAGGCGCTGGCCTTCCTGCTTGGCCGCGAGGGTTATGAAGTACGGACCGCCCCGGACGGCGCCGCTGCCTTGGCTGAGT
>JAIRNM010000072.1 GCA_031258055.1 Bifidobacteriaceae bacterium | reverse complement strand
ACCGCTTTGACGCAGTGCCCGCAAGTCATTCCCTTAACTTTGTAAATAGCCATCGGTCTCTCCTTTTAGTGTGTTCACAGATATTCCCTGACCAGACGAGCGGCCAGTCCGGTGTAACTGGCGGGGCTCAACTCCACTAATCGAAGTGTCACATCTGGGGGCAGCCCCAAGCCTCTAATGAACCGGCGAATCTCGTCCAGTGACACACGCTGGCCGCGTGTCAACTCCTTCAACTGCTCATAAGGATTGTCCATTCCGGGCAGACCAGCAATGGCGGCGGCGCGCATCGCTGATTGGATCGGCTCCGCCAGGACCTCCGGGTTGGCCGCGAGATCCGCTTCAATCGGTCCCGGATTGACGTCTAAGCCCGCTAAGCCGCGCCGCAGATTGTTGATCGCGAGGAGCGAATGCCCTACGGCTACGCCAATGTTGCGCTGGGTCGTTGAATCGGTCAGATCGCGCTGCAAACGCGATGTGACCAGGGTTGCCGCCAATGTGTCAAGCAAGGCAGCGGAGATTTCCAAGTTGGCTTCCGCGTTCTCAAACCGGATCGGGTTGACTTTGTGCGGCATAGTCGAAGAGCCGACCGTGCCCTGGTCTCTGGCCTGGGCGAAATAACCGAGCGAAATATACGTCCACATGTCGGTCGCTAGGTTGTGGGCAATGCGCCCAAACCGAGCCAGGTCGGAATAGAGTTCGGCCTGCCAGTCGTGCGATTCGATTTGGGTCGTCAGCGGGTTCCAGGTCAATCCCAGCGACTCGACAAAAGCCTGGCTCAAGCGGGGCCAGTCAGCTTCGGGCAGGGCGGCCAGATGGGCACCGTAAGTCCCCGAAGCCCCATTCAATTTGCCCAGGTATTCGGTGGCGGAGACGCGCCGCAGTTGGCGGCGCAACCGGTGGACTGTCACCGCCAATTCCTTACCCAAAGTGGTGGGTGTGGCCGGTTGGCCATGGGTGCGAGCCAACATGGGCCGTTCCGCCTGACCATGCGCCATTGCAGCGAGTTGGTCCACCAGCGCCGTCGCGGCTGGGAGCCAGACCTCGGTGACCCCCTGCCAGATCACCCAAGCGTAGGCCAACGAATTGACGTCTTCGCTGGTCAAAGCGAAATGAATAATCGGGTTGAGAGCAGCGGTGAGGTTGGTGCCAGCGCCCAGAACGGCGGCAGCGTCAGCCAGGCGCCGTTGCAGGAAGTATTCGACGGCTTTCACGTCGTGAACGGTTTCGCGTTCAATTCTGGCTAGTTCCGCCAGCTCGGCCGCCCCAAAACGGGCCGGAATCTGGCGCAAATATTCGCGCTCACCGGCCGCCAGTACGGGCGCGCCTGGCACCACGCCTTGATCAATCAGATAGATGAACCATTCGACCTCAACGAATAACCGCGCCCGGTTCAGCGCCGCCTCCGAGAAATAGTCCAACAGAGGAGCCGTGGCCGCACCGTAGCGGCCATCAAGGGGGCTAAGCGCTAAGCGTGGCTCAAAAGAACTGAACGAGGTCGTGAACACGGCCACAAGCCTAACGGCGCCGACTGACACCATAACGCGCCGAGCGCTAATGGCAACCGGCTCAGGCTGGTCAAATGACCAACGTGGAGTTATTCAGACCTCAACCAAGCATCAAAGAGGACCTACTTAGAGTTTTGTGCCTTCAAGACGACGGACAGCGTCTGCAAGCCCAGGAAGATTCCCAGCAGGATCAATCCAGGTGAGAGGAAGGCGTCCTCTAGCACCAGCGACTCGCTGGGATATTCCGAGATCATCACTACTAACAAGGCGATCAGGCCAACCAGGGTCAGCACGCCTCCCACCGCTAGAAGAATGATCCCCCAAACGCCGCCAGCGATCGACGAAGAGCCGGGTTGCCGAGGCGGCGCGTAGGGGGCGTAAGCCTGGCCGCCAGTGGGCTGCTGGTAGGCGGCGTAGTTCTGTTGCGCCTGCGGTTGACCCTGTGGTTGACCCTGTGGTTGTGCCTGGTATTGAGGTTGACCTTGATATTGGGGCTGCTGCTCGGGAGTAGTCATGACCCATAACGTACTCCCCGAGCGCCCTCAATGCCACGACTTCTATGCCAAGTCAACCAGGTGGACGGCCCCAACTCAGGGAACTGAGCTTCCCGCTGGACGTTGGGCCCGAGTTCTAGATCACTCGGCCACCGCAACTTTGACAAATGAGCTGAGTTTTTGCTCTTCGGGGTCCCCGCGAGAGATTCTCCCGGAGCGGAGCGTAGGGAAAAGATCTCGTGGGGTGCTTCTAGAGATAGCGGCGGGCCCGCTCGACCGCTTGCGGGCCGTAAGACCCGCCGAACAGCGCCGCGTGGACCAGTAAAGGGAAAAGTTGGTGTAAGGCGATTCGCTCCCGCCAGCCGGTCGCCAGAGGGGAAACCTCGTTGTAGGCGGCTATCAGGTCCTCCAGCCCGAACAGGCCGAACAACGACAGCATGGCCAAGTCCGTTTCCGCGTGTCCGCCGTGCGCCGCCGGGTCTACCAGGACGGCGCCGGTCCAAGGCCTTTCCCCGGCCGACAGCGGATCGGACCAGATCACATTGCCGATCCAAAGGTCGCCGTGGACCCGCGCCGCCGCGCCAGCTTTGAGCAAGCCTGGCTCTGGAGCATCAAACAGGCCTTCGGCCAGCCGATCAGCTAGGGCGCCAAGCACCGCTAACCCGTCGGACGGGAGCGACCCGACCCGCTCCGCCATCCGAGCGTAGGGCAGCAGTCGCCCATTGGCGTAGAACTGGCCCCAGGTCAGGCCCGGCTTTTCGACAAACGACAAGGGCGCATGGCCGATGCCGCCGGAGCCAGACCAGCCCGGCGGCGGCGCCCCAAAGTGGGAAGCGCCAGACGCGTGGGTGCGAGCCAGCGCCCGCCCCAAAGCCTCGGCGGCGCCTTCGGCCGGG
>JAIRNM010000068.1 GCA_031258055.1 Bifidobacteriaceae bacterium | reverse complement strand
CCTGAGGAAATGCTGAACAAGGCCCGTCTGGCTGGGCCGGGAATAGTAGGGCGTGACGGCGAGCAGACCGTCGGCACCGGCGGCGACGGCATCGTGCGCCAGGGCAACGGCGTGGGCGGTGTCGTAGCTACCAACTCCCGCCACAATCTTGATGGCCGGGCCCACGGCTTCCCGGACCGCCCTGACCAGGTCACTCTTTTCCGTGTCGCTGGTGGTCGGGGATTCGCCGGTGGTTCCGTTCACGACTATCCCGTCGTGACCGTGTGCGACCAAGTGCGAAGCCAGGTGACAGCCCGCCGTCAAGTCCAAGGCTCCGTCATCCTCAAAAGGCGTGGCCATTGCGGTTAGAAGGGCTCCGAAGGGGCGCGAAGGCTGCTCAAGTTGAGACATGCCACCTAACCTAGCTCACTCGGCGCGTCCGCGCCTCTACTCATCAATTCTGATTGTGACCGACACGACCCGTCCGCCTGGCAGTGGTTCCACGTCGGGTTGCCATGCCGCGCCCCAGAGTTCGGCGGACACACGGAAGCCTTTCCATTTCGATGAGGCATAGCAGCGGATAGCGGAACCGGTCGAACCGTAGCTGTTCTTACAGTCGGCCTTACCCACCTCCCAAGTCGCCTCGGGAAGCAACGCCTCCAACTCCTCGATCGAATCCACTAACTCGGCTGCCTCGAACCCCATCGACATCCTGGGGCAGCGGTTGATTCCGAAGTTGCAGTACGTGCCCCAGATCGAATACCCCACGACCTCCTCGCCTTTGTATGTCCAGCCTTCGGGGATCTGAAGCTCATCGCGCACAGCCAGCATCCTGTCCACCCGGTCGTGCCCGCGCCAAACCGCCAACGCCGACCACCCGACGGCGAACAACACCAGCGCCAACACCACAGCCAGCGCCGATGCCGCCACCCTATGCCCCCGAACCCAGGACCTCACACCGCCTCCCCAACCAATTCGGAGCCCTAAAGCAGATCGTCGGCTATGCCTTAGTCGGCCCGAACATTCCCCGCCGAACGCCGAGAGCGCACGTACAGGGTCAGTCCCAACCCGGCTACGACCAACAGGCCCGTCAAGGCTATCTTCCAGTGCATCTGAGCGCCCGTCCCAGACAGGCCGTCAGGAGTCGCGGTTGACCCACCCCCAGCGGGTGTCACCCCGCCGCCGGGCTGAAGCCCGGTCGACCCGGTCCCGCCGCTGGAAGCATCCGCACCAGCTTGCCCACCCGGCTGCGAGCCCGATCCGGATGGCTCCTCGAAAATGAACGACACATAAGCGGCCGGCCCCACCTCGCCATCAGTCGCCACCGGTCCCACGCCAAACTCGGTCGGCACTCCAGCCGGGATGTCAGTCACCACCACTGAGCGCGCCGCCGTCTCAACCAGCCCGGCCTGGACACCGTTAACCGTCACGCGCCAAGCCTGTCCAGGATCCACCGAGGCATCCCAGGTGAGCCTGACGGCCGAGCCTTCGGCAACCGCCGTCAAACCTTCCGGCGCGACCTGGCGCAACACCCTCGGCTGACCGATCGACACCGATGCCGAGACGTTGGCCACCAGCCCATTCGCGTCTGTGACTCGTAGCTGCACGAACCCTGTGAAGGGCTCGTCATAAACATGCACGGCCACCGGGTCGCCATCAAGCACCTCATAGACGCCATCGCCCTCGAAATCCCAATCCCATTGGACGATCTCCGAAGTCGGAGAATAGGACCGCGACCCATCAAACCGCACTGACTGTCCAGGCTCAGCGTAATACGCGTTCAACGGCAACAACGCGACCGGTCGATCCTCAATCCTGGCCAAAGCCTCCGTCAGGGCGCCAGCCACATCGCCGCCCCACTCAACCACCTGCCCCGACGTCGCCTCAGCTAAGCCATGATATGAACTCGCCATCCAAGAAGGAACCACCGGATACACGTTGACCGGATCGATTGCCAGACTCAGCCCAGCGACGTCGGCGCGGGTCGTGCCATCGACAAGGTCTGGGTCGTGGTAGCCATCGTCGCTGAGTACAACAACGGCCTTAGTGGCTCCCTCCCGCCATGACACACCGTTCATCGTAACCATCAAAGCGTGGAGCAAAGCCTCCGGAGTGTCGCCGCCGCCATCCACCGCGATCCCGTCCAGTTTCAACCGGAACTGGTCTATCCCAGCTTCCAAATCAGATAGCACCCGCGCTGTGAACACGTCTCCCTGGTCGCGGTACTCCGCTAAGGCCACCCGGCCGTTAAACGCCTCAATCATCGTCGATAGAGCGCCCGCCACATCCTTGGCCCGGTCAATCTCATCGGCCATCGATCCCGTCGAATCGATAAGGAATACGACATCAAGTCCGGTGGTGCCGAGCCGCAAAACCGGTACGGTCACTATTTGGTCCGCGAAGTCCGGGCCAGACTTCGCCTTCACCTTTTGAGCTGCCTCCAAAACGCCAGCGTCGATGGCGCCCCCAGGTTCCGCGTACGTGAAATGACCCGCCACGATCCACGGATACTTGCTTGACCCGCAAACAAAATCGTCCTCTGCGCACCACAGCCCCGTCGTCTGCTCCCAATCCTCAGGCAGGTAGGGCTTGCGTGCGCCCAAGGAGCCGTTGTCTGTGTTACAATCCGGCACCACACGCCGCCAAGGCGAGAATTCCTCGCCGCGACAAGCTGGCGCTCCTCCCCACCAAAGACCGCCCTCGCCTTCGGGCAGATATAGCTTCGGGTCACCGAACAGCATTTGGAATGTCACGGCTTCACGCATGGAATCGATGAATCCTTCAACATAGGCTTTACCGGCCACGTTGGCCCCCTGCGAATAGCCGCCCAACACGAACTGCGACTCCGGGCATGCGAGTATCCGGTTGTAGACGTACATGTCCAACTCGTTCGCTCCCTCAATCATGCTCGCGCCGTAGGCGCCGCCGTCGCCACCGGTGAGCGCCGCGTCGCCGCTGGTAATGGCGTCCTCCAAGGAGTCGGCGCCGACAGGCACAGCGGGATACTGATAGCCCCCTATGCTTTCCCTCCCCAACTCATAGATATTCACCGTCCCCGGAAAACGGTACGTTAGCTGATCCTCAAACCGCTTATACTCCTCAGTCGATATCTCGGACGGAGTCCCCAGACCCGTACTCACAGGCTGCCCGGAGCCACGGGCCCAGACTGCTTCGACCGGCTCGCACGGCAGCTCATAAGCAGGGACGGCCTTGGCCGGCGAACCCGGCCAAATCAAGCCAACGAAACCAATTGCTGCGACAACCGGCAAGGCTACGTAGCGGACAACGACGGACGAGTTTCTATTCATGGTTTTCACCTTGTGACTTGGAGGGGCAAATCGTTCGGCGAGCTTGCGCTGGGGCAACATTAGCACGCGCGGGACTGCCTAATATCGCCCAGGTAGGGTCGGCCACCCGAAAAAAGGACCCGCCGACAGGCGGGCACTTCGCCGGGTGGCCGACCCTTACCTATCGCCGGTACGCAGCATCGCGGCGACCTAAACGGCCATCGGTAAAGGGCGGTTGACTGCGGGGGCAAGGCACAATGGTCAGGTGCCCAATTCAGTCCGCGCCGCCGTTTTACTCGACGCGCCGGCCCTTGCCGCCATCCACCGGGCCAACTGGTTAGGGCTGCTAGGGCCTGACTTACCGGGCCTGGAGGACGCTCTAAACAACGCTCAATTGACTCAGCATTGGGGTCAGGCTGTCACGCTCAGCGCCGGGAGCGGCCCTTATGCGGTGCTAGTAGCGGAATCGGAGGGAGTTCCAGTCGGTTTCGCGGCCCTCGGGCCGCTCTTGGACCCGGACGGCGGCGAGGGCGGAGCGGAGCTGGTGGCGCTCTGGGTCGCCCCTGACCGCCAGCGCCAAGGCCACGGCTCACGTCTGCTCGCGGCCATTGCGAGCCAGGCTCGTTCGCTTCAGGGCGCCACTCGCCTCTCGCACTGGGTGGCTCGCCAAGACGTTTACCGGCAGCGCTTCTTGCGGACAGCCGGTTTTGGACCAGATGGCGCCGAGCGTTCCTGGCAAGCGCCCAGTGGCGAAATCATCGATGAGTCGCGCTGGTCGGCCCGCCTCGATTGAGTCTCCCGGGCGTCTCCGGATACCTTGCCCAGCGCTGCCCAGTGGCCTGGTCTGGCGCCGCTCGGCGGCTTGGTCCGGCGCCAGTCGGCGGCTTTGTGAGACAGGACATTTGGGCTTCGGACCGCCTCAGCGAAAGGTGCAAACTGGGAGGCATGGACCGTTTCACTGATGCCCCTGACGACCCGCCCTTCGACATGTATCAAATCGACCCGGAAGAACTTGAGACTCCGGGCGATCTGGACCCGCTGGACACTGATTACGACCCTCCAGACCTCGAGCCGCTGGCCGCCAAACGGCTCTGGGAGGAGGGCGAACATGAGAGCCTCGACGAGCGTCTAGCGGATGAAGAGCCTGAAGTTTGGGAGATCGATCACGAACTGGTCGATACTCGCCGGGCTGGTCGGCTCGAAGCGGTCGACTCGAGCGGCATCAGGGACATCTTCGCCCAAGATGATGGGTTGGACGGCCTGGGCGCCTCGGCCGAGGAAGCCGCTGTCCACTACGAAGAGTAGGCGTCGGCGCAGATCGGTTGTCCGTGCCGTTGCCGTATCCTGCCGCCCCACAAAGGCACCGGACACGACGGCATCGGAACACGGCCGATGCCGTCGCCGTATCCCGCCGACCGGCCTGACGCCGGGGCCGAGGGGCCGCGCGAGAGCCTAACTGGGCTGCGGCGCGGGCAAGGAAAAGCCCGGCTCCGGCGCTTCGCGCGAACCGGAACCGGGCCGGGAAGGACTAAGTCACTTGATGGTGACGGTGGCGCCAGCGCCTTCGAGGGCGGCCTTGGCCTTTTCTGCGGCGTCCTTGTTGACCTTCTCAAGAACCGGCTTCGGGGCCTGCTCGACGAGAGCCTTGGCATCACCCAGGTTCAGCGAGGTCAGGCTCCTGACTTCTTTGATGACCTGGATCTTCTTGTCACCGAAGGAGTCCAGGATGACGTCGAATTCGGTCTGCTCCTCTTCCGGCTCCGCCTCGGCGGCGCCTGGGCCCGGACCAGCCACAACAGTGGCGGCGGGCGCGGCGGCCTTGACGTCGAAGACTTCCTCGAACTTCTTCACGAAGTCGGAAAGCTCAATCAATGACATCTCTTTGAACTGTTCGATCAGTTCGTCAATACTCAACTTGGCCATTTTGCTTGGTACTGCCTTTCTTAGGTTTCAGCCGGTGATCGGCCTTGGTGTTTACCGGGATTCGGCCGATCAGGCCGCTGACTCCTGCTTTTCGCGCAGGGCGTCGATGGTGCGCGCCGCCGCCGTGGGCAACGCCGTGAACAGATACGCCGCCCCTGTCAGGGACGCCTTGACAGCGCCAGCCAGCTTGGCCAGCGTCACTTCACGCGAATCCAAGTCGGCGAGTTTGGTTACTTCTTCGGCGCTCAGAGCGCGGCCATCCATAATGCCGCCCTTGACCACCAAGGCATGATGCGCCTTGGCGAAGTCACGCAAATTCTTGGCTGTCGCCACAACGTCACCGTGGACGTAGGCGATGGCGGTCGGCCCAGTCAGGGTCTGGTCCAAACCGTCAATCCCAGCTTCTTTGACGGCGATCTGGGTCAGCGTGTTCTTCACCACAGCGTAGGTGGCGTTTTCGCGCAGAGCGGTACGCAGTTGCCTCAGTTCGGCTACGGTCAGCCCGCGGTATTCGGTCAACAACGCCGCCTGCGCTTGCTCCACCTGTTGGCGGATCTGCTCGACGGCTGTGACCTTGTCCGGCCTCGCCATTGGCTCTCCATTCATTGTCGCTACTCGGTCTGCCCTAGACCAACGGGTGAGCGCACATGAAAAAGGCCCCGGCGCGGGCGCACGGGACCATTTGGTCTTTCGTTCACCTGCGCGGGTCCAACTCCGATGAGTTGCTTCGCGTTGGCGCCTCACGGCACCAACGAACCGGCGGTCTTTGGCCCAGTCACCATACCACAGCCGCCGATGCCGTCTTTCGGCCCCATTCCGCGTGGCCCCGGGCAGTCAGGCCCGCGATGAGGCCGCCGTTCAAGGCACCCCGGTCGCTTACAGCGGCCAGGCGCTCGCCCGCGCTGGCGGTTGACTCTAGTTCTTGGCGAGCAGATCGCGAATTTGGGTCAGCAACTCATCGGTGCTTGGACCGGCCGGTTCGGCTGGTTTGGTGAGCTTTTCCTTGACGAACTGGTAGGGCCGAACCACTCCAAAGTAGAGGACCGCCGCCATAATCACGAAAGACACCAAGGCCGTCAGGAATTGGCCCACGTTGACCGAGCCGATCGTCACCTGGTTGAAATCGGGCTGGCCGCCAATCAGACCGATCAGGTCCATGATGATCTTAGTGAAGGCAGTCACCACCGTATTGAACGAGGCGCCGAGGATGAAAGCGACCGCTAAGTCAATCAGGTTGCCACGCATGAGGAACTCTTTGAAACCCTTCATGGGCTACAAGCTACCGCCAGCCTTCGATTTGTGGCGCCAATAGCGGCCAGAATCCCGCGACGTGTCGCGGTCCGCCTGTCAAGCCAACCGATTAGCGTGACGGCTTGCCCGGATTACACTGAGACTTCCTCGAAGACATCCCAGAAGTGGTCGCGGAGTTGGCTACGAACCCGGTCTGAGAGATCGTAGTCTTCCAGCCGGTGTGCTAGGTCCAAGAGCAGCGCCCGGTCCACCTCGCGCGGGATGGAAGGCTTGGCTTTGACCACGTCCGCCAACTCATCCGCCCCGGCGCTGGCCTTGAATGACTTGACAACGCCGGTCACCACCTGGCTGATGGCATCATTGACGGCTGGGTCGGCGAATCCGAAATCGGCGTCAGCGGTGATCGGCTCGCTGGTTTCAGAACGATAAGCCAGCGAAGACTCAGCCACGCGACCATTGGTCGCCGGGGCCGAGAGCAAGGGCGCCACGGTGATCGAAGGTCCCGGTTTGGGCGCTTGGATGACCGGCAATTGGCGCGGCGTGATGGGCGGTCCGGGCTTGGGGAAGGGGCGCGGGACGGCGTATGGGACCATCACCGCAGCGGTCCGGGTGACTACTTTGTCGAGCCCTTCGGCCGCGATTAATTCCACACCATCAGACGCGCGCTGAAGATGCTCGCTGACCCCGTGCGGGCGCCCTTCTTTATCCGCAACCGCTAGAACGATCACTTGGACGCCGTGGACTTGAGCTTCCTCGACCGCCTCGGTGAGGTCGTCGTCGCCGGAGACGAGGAAGATCACGTCGACCGCGCCGTTGCGCGACTGCGCCACCATGTCCAAGCCAATGCGCAGGTCAACGCCCTTTTGTTCACCGTTGAAGCTGACCCGGCCGAGCCTCAGTTTGACTCTTGGCAGCGACCCGATGCGTTGCTGGTCCGGGTCCGGGAGGGCGTTCTTGGCGGCGTCATACCAGTTGACCCGCAGAAGCGGTACCCTGGACACTTTCTCGGCTTGATTAGTCAAGCATTCGATCAGCTTCTCGTAGTCAACCCTGATGCCTGATCGGAGCGATGTCCCGGTCAGGCGTGTCGCCACCGACGCCAGCAAGTAGCCTGCGTCGACGAAGAGGGAGCATTGAGATCGCATTATTAC
Organism: Bifidobacteriaceae bacterium; assembly: GCA_031258055.1. Classification (GTDB taxonomy): domain Bacteria; phylum Actinomycetota; class Actinomycetes; order Actinomycetales; family WQXJ01; genus JAIRTF01. Next base: position 2,826 of record JAIRNM010000068.1, on the reverse strand, counting down.
AAAATGATAACGGCTCTGGACGTATCGCCGCTAGTGCGCTATGGCCCAAATTACCGCGAAGCTTGAATCTGAACCAAGACAGGCAGTCATTGCTACGGCGCGAAGGCGTGAGGCCGCAAAGATCTCACTTCTTGGCGCTGGCGGTCAGGCCGCTGCGGAATTCGACGACATCGCCGTCTTCCATGACGTAATCCTTGCCCTCAATGCGAAGCCGACCGGCGGCGCGGGCCTCGGCCAAGCCGCCCAGTTCCACCAGATCGGTGAAGGAAACGACTTCGGCTTTGATGAAGCCGCGCTCGAAATCGGAGTGGATCACGCCGGCCGCTTGGGGCGCCGTCCAACCGCGCCGGATGGTCCAAGCGCGTGATTCCTTCGGCCCGGCTGTCAGGAAGGTTTGCAGGCCAAGGGTGGCGAAGCCAACCCGCGCCAGATGGTCAAGCCCAGATTCGTCCTGGCCGGATTCAGCCAGCAACTCAGCCGCGTCCTCAGCGTCAAGGTCAGTCAAGTCCGATTCGAACTTGGCGTCCAAGATGATCGCTTCAGCGGGCGAGACAAGTTCCCGCAAGAAGGACACGCGTTCAGGCGAGGACAAGACGGCATCGTCAGCGTTGAAAACGTAAATGAACGGCTTGGCGGTCATGAAGGCGAATTCTTTGAGCGGCGCCAAGTCAAGCAGGCCCTCTTTCGCGGCCGCGTAGAGCGTTGTTCCGTTGTTCAAGAAGTCGCGGGCCTCGAGCGCTGCCGCAAGCTGGGCCGGATCGGCCCGCTTAATCCGGGTATCTTTCTCAAGGCGAACGATGATCTTTTCGAGGGTTTGAAGATCAGCCAGGATCAACTCCGTGTTGATAGTCTCAAGGTCCGATGCGCCATCCACGCGGCCTTCAACATGAACGATGTCCGGATCCTCGAACACCCTGATGACCTGGCAAATCGCATCTGCTTCGCGAATGTGGGCAAGGAACTGGTTACCCAAACCCTCACCCTTCGAAGCGCCCCGCACAATCCCGGCTATATCCACGAACGACACAGTCGCCGGAACCACCTTGGCAGAGGAGAACATCGTCGCCAGCACCGGCAGCCGCTTGTCCGGCAGAGCGACGACACCCACATTCGGCTCAATCGTGGCGAACGGATAGTTCTCAGCCAGCACCTGGTTGCGCGTCAGCGCGTTGAACAACGTCGATTTGCCCACATTGGGCAGTCCCACAATTCCGATTGTCAAGGCCACAGACCACTACCCTACTTCCAGACGGGACCGGCCTCAGATCAGGGCGGGGCGAGCGAACAGGACACGGGAAGCGGCGGCGGCGTCATCATGCATCTGGGTGATCAAAGCCTGTTGGCTGGTGAAGGCCAATGTGTGGCGTAAACGGGCGACGAAGTCAACCGCCACCATCTCCCCGTAAAGCTCCAGGTCATCGCGACCGAGGGCGTAGGCTTCGACCCGGCGCTCACGCCCCGAGAAGGTTGGATTCAGGCCAACTGAAATAGCGGCGGGCAGAACCCGGTCCGCCGCGCCCGGAGCCAGGTCAGTTCGGATCAGGAAACCGGCGTAGACGCCGTCGCGCGGAATCAAACCGGTTACTTGACCCCCCAGGTTGGCGGTCGGGAACCCGAGGCTGCGACCGCGGCCGTCACCATGGACGACTTCCCCGGTCACCCGGTGGGGACGGCCGAGGATGCGATTCGCTTGGGTGGCGTCGCCGTGGTCGAGCGCTTGGCGGGCGGAGGTGGAGGACCAGCGCGAGCGCCCAACATCCTCCGGGTCACCTTGGTCATTGATGGCTGTCACTGCGAAGCCCAGCGCCGCGCCCAGGTCGGTCATAGTGTCCAAGTCACCGCCGTTGTCGGCGCCAAAGTGGACGTCGCGGCCAACGATGACTTCGACCGCACCGAGGGCGTCAACCAGGTAATCCTGCGCGAACTGGGCTGGGGTCAGACGCGAGAATTCGAGGTTGTAGGGCACCACCAGGGCAGCATCAAGGCCGATCGCTGCCATCGACTCCAGCCGGTCCGACAACGGTTGAAGCTGGATGCCTTTCCGTTCGGGGCGGTGGACAACGGCCGGATGGGGATCGAAGGTGACGGCGACAGCCTTCGCTCCGAGTTCTTTCGCTCGAAGCACCACCTGCTCGATCAAATATTGGTGACCACGATGCATGCCGTCGAAGTTGCCCAAGGTAACTACGGACGGACCAAAGCGGGCGGGGACCTCGCCCAAGGAGTTCCAGCGTTGCACGAGGCAACAGTTTAGAGGAGGCGGCCAGCCCCGTTAACCCGCCGGGGCGTCGGCGGAGAAACAGCGGACGGGCGGAACTAGGCTTGCCGAACGTGAGCGATCGATTGACTGCGGCGGTTGACCGGAGCAGCTAGGGCTGGTGAGACCGGAGTTCGGCCAGCGCCAAGATAACCAGCGAGCAGGTCCAGGCGAGCGGGGCGACCGAGGCGGGCGCGCCCTCAGCCGTGACCTTTTCTGGCAGCGCACCAGCCGCCGTCCGGTGTTCGTTCAACCAGTTGAGCCAGCGCTCGGCGCTAGCTGTGTCGCCTAAACCGGCTGCGGCGAAGGCGAACATAGCCGTCTCTGGGGTCCAGGAAATGCCTCCGTCACGCCACTTGGCGCCCGGCGCCAAACCTCCGGCCGGTCGCACCAGATCGACTTGGGCCTGGGTAAACGCCTGGGCGCTCGCCTCCTCCAGGCCGGTTACCAGGGGCGGTTGGGCTAGTGCCACGGCGGCATCTGAACCGCCCGCGCCGCCGTAGCGTTGGAATCCTCCTGGCCCGAAGTCGGCGATTAGCGCCTCCCGGTAGTTGGCCGCCCAGCCGCCG
>JAIRNM010000030.1 GCA_031258055.1 Bifidobacteriaceae bacterium | reverse complement strand
TCCGGCCGGATGGTGGCGGGCCAGATCAGCGCTAAAGACAAACACGTGATAGTGATCGGCGGCGGCGACACTGGCTCGGACTGCGTTGGCACCTCGCTGCGCCAAGGAGCCCGTTCGGTGACGTCGTTGGAGATCATGCCGCAGCCCTCAGCCGAGCGCCCGCCGCACCAGCCTTGGCCCATCTATCCGCAGGTCTTCAAGACTTCGTCCTCCCACGAGGAGGGCGGCGAACGCGTTTACACCATCACGTCACTGGAGTTCCAGGGCCGGTCCGGCCGCCTTGAGTCTTTGCGGGTTGCCGATGCCGCCCGCGACGGTTCCGGCCGTTTTGTCGCCGTGGAGGGCAGCGAACGGTCGCTTCCAGCCGAGTTGGTTCTCATCGCCATGGGCTTCACCGGTCCAGAAGGGATGACTTTGGTGGAGCAGTTGGGCTTGTCACTGACCGAGAGAGGTACGCTGGTCCGCGACGAGGCTTACGCCACGTCAAAAGAAGGAGTCTTTGTGGCCGGGGATGCTGGGCGCGGCCAATCGTTGGTGGTTTGGGCCATAGCCGAAGGCCGGGCCGCCGCCGCTTGTGTCGATGCCTACCTTCAGGGTTCAACCGAGTTGCACAAGCCCATCCCAGCAACCGAGGCTCCGCTCAGTCTTTGAAGCTCAACCGCACTTCGGCAGCGGAAACAGGTCCGTCCCGCCGGATGTCGGTGTGGACCGGGACGAACGCCGGGGGAGGGGAATGGCCATGCGCCGAGCCAAGATTGTTTGCACCATCGGACCAGCAACCAGTTCGAAGGCGCGGATCGCGGAGTTGATCGCCGCCGGGATGAATGTGGCCCGGCTCAATCTCTCCCACGGCACCCACGACGAACACCGGGCGGTTTACCGTTCGCTCAGGGAAGCCGCCGCCGAACTCAATGCCCCGATCGGCATCTTGGCCGACTTGCAGGGACCGAAGATTCGCTTGGGCACCTTCGCCGGGCATGAGCCGGTCGAACTGGTTCCGGGCGCCCGCTTCGTCATCACCACTGATCCAGTTGAAGGTAACGCTGAGCGGGCCTCGACCACCTACGTCGGGCTGCCCGGCGACGCGCGGGTGGGAGACCTGATCTTGATCGATGACGGCAAGGTGGTGGTGCGGGTTAACCAGGTGGCCGGTCCGGATGTCATCACCACGGTGGAGGTCGGTGGCATGGTTGGGGACCATAAGGGTCTGAACTTGCCGGGCGTGGCCGTATCGGTTCCCGCCCTGACCGAAAAGGACGTCGCTGACCTACGCTTTGTCCTAGATCTGGGGGTTGACATTGTCGCCTTGTCGTTTGTCCGTTCGGCCGGTGATTACCAATCGGTGCGGGACATCATGGCGCAAGAGGGCCGAATCCTGCCGGTAGTGGCGAAGATCGAGAAGCCGCAGGCGGTTGAGGTCCTGCCTGAGATTGTGCGGCGCTTCGACGCGATCATGGTGGCACGCGGCGACCTGGGGGTGGAGATGCCGCTCGAAGACGTGCCGCTGGTCCAAAAGGACGCAATCGACATGGCGCGGCGCTACGCCAAACCGGTGATTGTCGCCACCCAAGTCCTCGACTCAATGATCGCTAACCCCAGGCCAACCCGAGCGGAGGCCTCCGACTGCGCCAACGCCGTCCTTGACGGCGCCGACGCGGTGATGCTTTCGGGTGAGACTTCCACCGGCCAGTACCCGATCGACGCGGCCCGGACAATGGCCCGGATTATTGAGGCGACTGAGGCGGGAGGTGGTGCCCGGATCCGCTCAATGACCGCCACGCCGCACACTCACGCTGGCATTTTGACCAAGGCGGCGGCCCAGATCGCCGACACAATGGAAGCTTCCTTCTTGGTCGCGTTCACCGAATCAGGCGATTCGGCCCGCCGGATGGCCCGCCTGCGTTCCCCCATCCCGCTCATCGCTATGACACCTAACCTGGAGGTTCAACGCCAATTGGCGCTGGCCTGGGGAATCACCGCCTTCTTGGTGCCCTGCTTCGAGCACACCGACCAGATGATTTACGGCACCGACTCAGTCTTGCGCGCCCACGGTCTGGGCCGCGATGACGACACAGTTGTGATTGTCTCCGGTGCCCCGATGGGCAAGACTGGCACCACCAACCAGATCCTGGTCCACCGGATCGGCGAACTAGACGTCGCCCAAGAATCCCCCCAGGCCTGACCACCGGTGGACGTGGTCAGGCAGTCCCCGCCGATGGGGGTGCTTCGGTCAGTTCGCCAGCTATATTGCGGGCCATGGCGTCGCTGAAAGCCGCTCCCGTCAAGCCCTGGCTAAGTAGGAAGACAACCTTGGCGTAGGTCGCCTCCAGGGTCATGTCCCCGGAGCCGATGGCGCCTAAGCGCGCCAAAGCGTCGCCCGTCTCGTAATGGCCCAGCATCACGTTCGCCTGTGGGCATTGCGAACTGACGACGATGGGCACGTCCGCTGCCGCCACTTCCCTGAGCGCGGCGGTTAGGCCCGGCTCGTCGGCGGGGATGTTGCCCACACCGTAGGCTCGCAACACCACCGCCTCAGGCAACGGATCGAGCAGCGCTGCTAGGCGTCGGGCGGTGATGCCGGGTGCCAGGTTTATCACGACTACGTCGCGGCTGGTGTAGGGCAGCGGGTCGGGCCAACCGCGTCCTGGCGGAGGGGTCGCGTTCCACATCCACGGCTCGCCGGTTCGGGCCAACAGCGGTTGGTTCGGGCTGTCGAAGCCGCGGAACGCCCAAGATGAGGTCTTGGTGGCCCTGGCCCCGCTCAAGAGCCGGTGGCCGAAGAAAAGGCCCACACCGTCGAGTTTTTCCGATGCCGCGGCGCGCAGGGCGCCAGTGACGTTGGGCGACGCGTCGGAGCCGACCTGCCCCAGCGGATCTTGCGAGCCGGTCACGACCACCGGACGGCCCAGGCCGGTCAGGGCGTAGGCGAGAGCCGCCGAGGTGTACGCCATGGTGTCGGTGCCGTGGAGGA
>JAIRNM010000022.1 GCA_031258055.1 Bifidobacteriaceae bacterium | reverse complement strand
CACATAGGACGTGGTTTGGAAGATCGGTAGGGCGCGAGCGCCGGTGCCTGGGTCCGGCGCTTGGCCGGCATGAATTTGTTGGGTTTCGAAGGACCATTTCTGGCTCATGATTTCTCCTGGTCTGGCTTGGTCTGGCTTGGTTCGGGGCTAACGGATGGACCGCGCACGGCCGGAGAATGGGCGCGCCACTGAGTTGATTAAGAATCAGACTTGGCGCCCCGCGCCTGAGATCAAGGCAAGTCGAACGTGCGCCGGAGCTTCAGCGGCACATTCGACGGGTTTGCATGTGGTTAGGGTAGGCGTTTGCCCATCCCTTGGGAAGATGCGTCCATATAGTGAGACGGCGAGCGGCGTGGTGGTCTCTTAGGTTGGACTGAGCCGTCCACGGCGGTGGGTCCTAGGCCGGACGTAGGAAAATGGGTTGAATGGCGCGCCCCAAATGTTGTCTGCCTTGGGCGCCGCCCGCCCAACCGCCAACGAAGGAGGACATCTCATGGCAGAACTCAAGCCCGGCGATCCGGCTCCGGCTTTCACTGTTGACACCGATAAGGGCAAACCGCTCAGCTTGGCCGACCTGGCCGGACACAAGGTCATTCTCTACGCCTATCCCGCCGCGTTCACGCCCGGCTGCTCGCTTGAAGCGCAGGACTTCCGTGACGCGTTTAAGTGGTTTGACCAGGCGGGATACACCATTCTTGGCCTTTCGCCCGATCCTGTCGACAAAAACGCCTCATTCGCTCAGAAGATGAAGCTGCCATTCACGCTGCTATCTGACCCGGACCACGCTGTCCTGGAGTCTTATGGGGCTTGGGGTGAGCGGGAGGCCTTCGGGCGCACCACTGTTGGTGTAATCCGTTCGACCTTCGTCATAGGCGGGGACGGTCGCATCGAAGTGGCCGAATACCGAGTCAAAGCCGCTGGCCACGTTGAGCGCCTAGCAGCCGAACTAGGGGTTGAACTCGAAGGCTTCTAGCGTGAGCCGCGGGGACAGACTCGGTGGCTCACCGTTTGACGACACCGCCTGCGACGGCATCGGCTACTACTGAGATGTTGCCAATGTTGCCTCTGTGACTGAAGTGATTTGTGAGGTAAGCTGGGCGAGTCTATTCCTAGGCCCACTTCCCGCTCAGCGCCCTCGGATCGGCGATCCGGGGCGCGGTTAGGACTATTTATGAGCAGTTCCGGCCGTCGCTCAAGGCAGGCTGCCCTGATCGCTGTCGCCCTAGCGGGCGCTCTCGCTCTGACCAGCCCGGCCCTGGCTGACCCGTCGCCGCCGCCTGGATCGGACGCGGCCGTTGAGGAGGCCAAGCGCCAGGAAGCCCTGGCCGCCGCTTCAGTTTCCGAACTCGAATCCATGCTGGTCGACCTGCGGGATCAGACCGCCGCCGCCGCGGCCGACGCGGGCCTGGCGGCCGAGGCCTACAACAAGGCGCAAGAGGAACTGGACGCCGCCAACCAAGCGGTCGAGGAAGCCGAGGCGGAAGCGGCCAGCGCCCAAGAGTCACTGGACAAGGCACGCGGCACGCTGGCGCGAGTCGCCTTCATGAACGCGCAGTCGGGCTCCGACATATCGCAGCTCGAACCGCTCTTGAACGCGGACGGGCTTGAGGAGGCGATGAAGCAAAGCTCCATGCTGTTCGTGGTCGGATCGGCGGCGGACCGCGCCGCTTCCAAGTACGCGCTCGCCAAGCAGGCCGCTGACCAGGCCAGCGTGCTCCGCGAGAAGGCAGCCGAATTGCAAGCAGACAAGGCCGCCGCCGCCAAGGACAAATCCGACCAGGCCCAGGCCGCGGCCGATGCCGCCCAACAAGCCGAGGCTTCCGCCGAAGTCGAACATCAGCGCCTGCTTGAAGTCCTAGCGGAGAAGAAGAACACCACTGTCGCGGCCGAGGCGGCGGCCGAAAAGACCCGCCAAGAGGCGGCTGAGGCGGCTGCCCGCGAGGCAGCCCTGCGGGCGAGCAATTCGCAAACCTCAGGCGGCTCAGGCGGTTCGGGCAACTCGGGTGGTTCAGGCAACTCGGGCGGTTCCGCCGGTGGTGGCGGTACCACCACGACACCGCCATCAGGCGGTGGGAGTGGCGGTGGCGGTGGCACTACGCCGAGTGATCCACCGCCCAGCGGTGGTGGCTCCAGCGGCGCTGCGGCTGGTCAGGCCGCCGTCGATTGGGCGCGCCAACAAATCGGAAAGCCGTATCAGTGGGGCGGCAACGGCCCCGAATCGTTCGATTGCTCCGGGCTGACCCAACAAGCCTGGAAGAACGGCGGCGGCCGGTCCATCCCGCGCGTCGCCGCTGACCAATACGCCAGCGCCCAGAAAATCCCTTATTCAGAGATGCGCCCGGGCGACTTGATCTTCTGGCAGCGGTCGGGCAACCCGATTCATCATGTGGCGATGTACTCCGGCAACGGCATGATGGTTGAGGCCATGCAGACCGGCACCAACATCCACGAGATTCCGATTCGCTGGACCAACACAGTCGCCTACGCCGGCCGCTACTAACCCGTTCCCGTCATCCGCGTTAGTATTCGCCCGCCGCGCGGGCTTCTTCTAAGCGCTTGATTGAGGCGAGGATTTCCGCTTCGGCGCCAGCCCGGTCGGTCCAGTGCGAGCCCTCGACTGACTTACCTGGTTCAAGGTCTTTGTAGATTTCGAAGAAATGCTGCACCTCAAGGCGGTGGAACTCGGAAACGTCATCAATGTCCAACCGCCAAGACGACCGCGTATCGTGCGCGGGCACGCAAAGAACCTTGTCATCTCCACCCGCCTCATCTCGCATCCGGAACATGCCCAGAGCCCGGCAGCGGATCAGGCAACCCGGGAAAGTTGGCTCGTCCAAAAGCACTAGCGCGTCCAACGGATCGCCGTCCTCACCGAGCGTTCCTTCGACGTAGCCGTAGTCATCTGGATAGCGGGTGGCGGTGAACAGCATTCGGTCCAGGCGGATTCGGCCGGTTTCGTGGTCGAGTTCGTACTTGTTGCGCGAACCTTTGGGGATCTCAATGGTGACGTCGAATTCGAGCGGCCGGGCGCCGGTGGCGTCAGAG
>JAIRNM010000015.1 GCA_031258055.1 Bifidobacteriaceae bacterium | reverse complement strand
CCCCTGCCGCGCCGCCCCCACCGGCCTCAATCAGCGGATTAGATATGAAATCCCACGAGGTCTCAAAGTCATCCCAATCCATCTTGGAAACAGCGACGAAGTTCTTGATTCGGGCAAGTGTCTCCGCCGCAGTGATAGGCACGACCGGCAGAATCGCGACATCCCCCACCTGCGCGCTGATCGTTGGAGCAACCGCTCCGAGCATGGCGTGGGAAACCGGCGAGTTCAAGAAAGAAATAAGGCCAGTCCGGGTCTCTTCGCTGTGTGAAAAGACGGATTGGCCCTTCACATCGTGGATGAAGCCGGGTGGAAACATCCTGAAGGCAGACGAGCTTGATGTTATGTCGGACCAGGACACCGAGGGCATGAAGTAGTAGTCCGTGTTGCGCAAAACTGAACGGGGCTTGAATGCCACCAACTCACGCCCATCGTCTTCCCAGTTGACGATATGTTCCTGGTTGCCGTACCACTTTCTGAAGGCGCCGCCCTTGTTGTAGGGAAACCAGCGGGCACCCGTGGCCATGGCTTCCGAGCGGCTGGCGCACCCGAAGGCGCTGTTGGCAAGGCTGACTTCCCACCATTCCCGCACGAATCGGGCGTTGTCAGCCGTGGCCAGGCCCTGACGCGGTTCGGCGACTTCGCCGAGGGGCTTGCCCTTGGTGAAGGCGGCGCGCATTTTTTCTGAGAGCCAGTAGGCGATGGGGGTGCCGGGGATATGCGTGAAGTCAGAGCGCCCAGCGGCGAACCATTTTGATTGCGGAGTTTTCTCAGTCAGTGCCGTCAATAGCCGGTGCCTTTTCGCTTCGTCGCCCAGGGGTTCAAGCCTGATGAAAACAGAGGTCGCGTCTCTGCGCGGAGACATCTCAAGGACGAAAGCAGCATTTGCGCCGAAAATGTCCGGGTGGTTAGACACGTCGCGAAGATGAAGGAAGCTGGCGAACATGTGTCCGTTGAGCAGTTTGAGCCGCAGCTTCTCGAAAGTCTTGATGGACATCCAGGTATCACCGACAATGATGCCGACCAATCCATGGGCATTAGCTAGAGTCATCGCTCTCAACACGAAACAGCCGTAAAGATCCTGCTTTCCGTCTGGATACGTGTCCTTTAGCCATGTGGACAACTCGGCATTCACCTTGTTGGAGCCCATGTAGGGCGGGTTGGTTACCACCACCGCGTATTGGCGGGAGAGGTACTCGGCCTGGTCTAGGACCTGACGGGCTCGGTCTTGGATCGATGTTGCGTCCATGGCCTGCATGCCGTGCATGGTGGGTGGGGTGTGCGCGGCCAAGGCGGTGCTGGCGAGCCGGCAGACGGCATCGTCCACCTGGATGAGCGAACCGCGCGTGTCGGCTTGGGCGAAGGCGTTCCAAAACTCCTGCTCAGCCTGCTTGTCGCCGTCCTTGGTGGTTAGCTGGTCCAATTCGCCCGCGTCGAAGCTGATGGGCTTGATGACGCAGATGTTTGGCTGGACGGGGTGGCGGAAGAACGCCCGCAGTCTGGCGCGGGCCTTCATGGTGAGGGTGAAGGCGGCCAGGGAACCGGCGCGTTGGTCGATCTCGCAGCCGAAAAGGTTGTGCTCCAGGATCAGCCCGGGGATGTCTGCGGGCGCGTAGCCCTCTTCCTCGTAGACGGCGTAGAGCAGGTCGAAGGCGTAGGTCAGCATGTGGCCCGAGCCGCAGGCCGGGTCCATTACCGTGAGTTCCTCGGGTTTGGCGATCCTCAAGAACTCGCCCGGGTCGCCGACAGGCTGGATGTAGTACTCCATCTGCTCGATCAGCTTGGAGTCCGGGTGGTTCAGCAGCCAGAGCCTGCCGACGGAGTTCTGGACCAGGTAGCGGACAATCCAGTCCGGGGTGAACAACTGGGTGGCGGCGGGGATCTCTTCCGGCCCGGCCTTCTTGCCCCTCTTGAAAGCGGCGAACACCTCGTCTTTGCGTTCGGCGATGTAGTACTGGTAGAGCCAGCCGATTACTTCCACGTCCTGGCAGTCGTCAGTGGTGAGCGCGGCGACCGCTTGGGCCAGCACCGAGTCCGCAGCCAACAGCGCGGAGGGCATGAGCAGATTGGTGTACTCACCTTCGCGCCCAAACATGAAGGGCATGACCTTGTTCCAGTAGGCGCAGTGTGCCTCCAAGATCAGGCCGTAGGCCTCGCCTTGAGGGTCGTGCGAGGTGAGCGATCCGCCCAGCAGCCCGGTGATCCGCTCGACGGTCCTGGGCTTGGTGAACACAGCCGGGTCGAACTCGCCCCGTTTAGCGGCGGCCAGCGCGGCAGGTTGGCCGCTGTCCTTGCCATGCTCGGGGGAAACGACTGGGGTGCTGGTGTAACCGTTCGCGTCCATGAACCTGAGCGCGATGATTCGGTTGAACCAGACGTAGGCCTGCTGGTCGGCCACCCGCCCAATACCCGCCTTGCCTCCGCCCAGCTTGGCGATCTGGGCTTCAAGGACGTGGACGGCGCCCGGGTTTTCGACACGAGCAGTGGACCCGGCGGCAGTCACGGCGGTGATCCGGGCGGTGGTCCCCCGCACCAGTTCAGTTCTGGTCTGAACTGCGAAGGCCTCGAGTTTCCTGGTGTCTATCACAGGGAGACCCGCTTCCCTTCGCTGATGGCCTGCCTAAGGATGCCGCGCAACTCAGCCAGGTATTCGTCCACATCTGCGTCAGATGACAAGACGGCCCCGGCCCTGGGCTTGGGCAGCGACTTGATCGAAACGATGACACGGGCGGGAGCCTGCGGTGTGCCTTCACTTGACTTGGCGGCAGCCCTGCCAGCTTCGATTGTGTTGAGGACCGCTGTGTATCCTTTTTCATCGAACTCGGCCGCGACCTGGCGGATGACCGGGATTGAGGAGGAAGCCAAGACGGCCATGGCCGCGTGGTCTCGGATTGCTTTGGCTTGAGATCGCGCCGTTTCCGTGCTCTCTTCCCAGGCGGCGCTCGCTTCTACGCCTTCCCAGCGGCCTTCGATGTCAGCGGTAGCCCGCGCTTGAGCCTCTTGGACGGCCTGGTCGACGGCGGCGCGGAGACGGGCGGCGGCATCCTTGAGGCGGTTCATGCCCGCACCCCGGAATGTCTTCGGATCGTCAAGTAGGTCTTTGACGCTCCGGGCTTCGCCGTTCGGCAGGTACTGCAAGTTGTCCTGGTTGGCAGCCAGTAGTTTGGCAGCGCCGTCATAGATGTTCCGTTGGGTTCCCTTGAGGAAAGTCCGGATCGGGTCGATGCCGCTCTGCTTGGCGTCAAGGAGGTCATTCGCGTAGGCGCCCAACTCATCCAGGTACCACTCGACATCATGGTCTGCGACTTGGGCGAGCAGGGCGATGGGTTCATCCAAAACGGTGATGAACGGGTATTGGCTGGCGTTTCGGCGCAGGCTCGCCAAATCGCGTTGTTCGGAGGCCAGCTTCACGCACGTGACGGCGGCCAACTCCATCGGGTCGGTGGGCAGGGAGCCTTCGTCGAAGAACTCCTGGGCGAACTGGCGGACGGCTTGGACCTTCGCGGGGTCGAATTGGCGCTGCTCGGCGACCACGGTCACGGGGCGCTTGCTGGCGTTGCGCAACGCCTCGGCGATCTCCGTGCGCACCAGCGGCTGCGAGTCGATCGTCAAGGTGACCTGGGCCCGCGCGAACAACCGGGCGATGGCGCTGAGGACGGCGGGCAATGGCCAGCCATAAGGCTTGTCCTCGAAATGCTCGACGATGGTCTTAACGGTCACGTTGGCGCCGAGCTTTCGCTGGCCCAAGATGAAGGCGCCCACCTCTTCGGCGGCGTCTTGCAGCTTGTCGCGGTCCTTCACGTCCAGGCCGGGCGGTTCGGCGACTATGCCGGCAATGCCGTTCTCCGAGTAGGTCACGCCACCCAGAATGCCCAACCCGGTGTAGGTGCGCGAGACCAGTTGGCCGAACGCCTCTTCCACGCGAGACTCAGGCTTGCCAGATGTGACAGAAATCTCTGCGCCGTCGATGACGAACAGGGCATCCTTGATCGCTTCACGGACGCGCCCGATCAACTCGCTTTGGCGTTCTGAGTTCTGCTGGCCTTTCTGGTCCAAGATGCGCTGCTGGGTGGGAGTCAGGGATGTGGAACGTTTGCGCTGGACGTACTTCTTCGTTTGAACGGACAGGCGCAAGTCTTGATAGAGCCGTTCGTCTCCCCCCAACACGACTCGAAGCTCGTCCCGGTTGGCCGAGTGCGCCTTGATGACAGCCAGCCGGTCCAACAGGCCGGTCTCGTATTCGCCAAAGGCGGAGATGTAGTTGATGGTCAAGTCATGCTGTGTGCCATACGAAGTGTTGTCGAGTTGCAGGCCGAATTTGAAGTCGCGGCCGGTGGGCGCATGGCGGAACGAACCGGTCTTGACGGCATCGCCCTTAATGGTGTCAATCAGCAGGCGGGAGACCTCGGCGGCGTCAGTGTCGGTGGACTTGATCTCCTGCTCAATCTCCTGTTCCTCGTTGGTCAGGTACTCGTAGGCGGTGCCGTTGCGTTGAATGTAGGTCTGCTGCTCCAACAACTCCAGCGCCTGGCCGACCTGAGCGTGCAGGGCGGTCACGTCTTGGTCGAAATAGTCATACAGCAGCACGGCCAGGTTCCTGGGGGTGGCGTTGAACCCTTCGATGTACTTGACCAGGAACAAGGCCTTGAGCAGGCGGATGGCGACTTCGCTGCCGCTGGGCAGTTGCCGCTCGGCGGTGGCGATGTTACGAATCGCGGCCGACTTCACCGTCTGCCTGATGCCCGTGAACATCGAATCGAACGGCACAACCGCCCCGACCGGCTGACCGGTCAGCTTGGCGGTGACTTCTTGGGCCACAGCCAGCATTGACCGTTCGCCAACCGATGAGTGACGGCCCTCGAACACGTTGTGCTCGGACAAACCGACTAGAGCGGCCTGAAAGAAGGGGAATTGGTAGGGCACGAACGGGTACAGGCCGGTGAAGTCGTCATCGTCCAAATAGTTGCGGTAAGTCTTGGCGCCGTCCACGAAGTCGAACAGGGTGCGGAAGTTGTTGCTTTGCCTGTCGTAGAGGCTTGCCAAGGCGGCGCGTCCGTGGGCGTTCTTGCCCAGCAGGCGCTTCTTGATGACCTCTTCCACGTCTTGGCTGGTCAGTTTCATCCGCGTGGAGAATCGGGCCTGAATCTTTGAGAACTCGTTGGCCTGGGACCGGTTGCGGTCTCCGATCACCTGGTCCATGTCCTCTTGGCTGGTGACACACACCCAAGCCCGGCCGCCGCACTTGGTCTGGAGGGTCTCGACGATGGTTTGCAGGTTCAGCATCAGCTTCGTGTTGGCGCCGATGAACTGGCCCACCTCATCCGCCATGAACAGCAGGCGATGATCCGGGCCCTGGGTGTCAAGCCAAGCCGCCACCTCGTCGGCGAAGTCCTCAATGGACACCCTGGTTTCGTCCCGGTACTTGGCGAGAATCTTGACCGGCGCGTCGGAGGTGTCTGCGATGACTTGAGCGTAGGCCTTGGTGACGTTGGCTTCTTCGAGGATGCCGTTCTCCCGGCCCTGGCTCCACCCCTTGCCTGCGATTCGCGCGTAGGCATCCTGGAACGGTTGGTAGATGCCGCGCCGGTCCAAGTCGCGCTCGAACCGGGCAACGTGCGGCTGGTTGCCGTAGTAGCCTCGCGACTCGTCGAAGACCTTCACGAACACTCGTAGCAGAGCGTCAGTTTGGTCCTTATCCCGTGTCCTCAACTGCTCCTGAGATCGATTCTGGAGAGCGTTTTGTCACGGTTGTCCATCCGTTTCACCCGTTGAGCGGGCGGCGCTACCGGCTGGTCGAGGTGCGCCACGCCTTCGTGCCGCCGAGGGCGTTCTTCCTCGTCCCGGAGGGGGATCTGCGCTCGGTGCCTGTCCCATGGACTGATCTGGCCGCCCTGGACCCATTCAAGGAGATGGCGGCCGGGCGCAGCCCGTTCAGGGCCGGGGACCTGCTCGAGTTGGCCGCGCTGATCGATTCCCGCCGAGACAGCTAGTGTAAAACGGATTACGCCGCAAC
>JAIRNM010000418.1 GCA_031258055.1 Bifidobacteriaceae bacterium | reverse complement strand
GCTGAGGCTTGTGAGGTTGGTGAGGTCGCCGATGCTGTCCGGCAGGGACGTCAACCGGTTGCTGTCCAAGTGGAGCCCGGTCAGGTTGGTGAGGTTGCCGATGCTGTCGGGCAGCGACGTCAACTGGTTGCCGTCCAAGTAGAGCCACTCGAGGTTGGTGAGGTTGCCGATGCTGTCAGGCAAGGACGTCAACTGGTTGCGGTCCAACTCGAGGCCCGTGAGGTTGGTGAGCTTGCCGATGCTGTCAGGCAGCGACGTCAACTGGTTGGAGGCCAAGAACAGGCCTGCGAGGTTGGTGAGTTCGCCGATGCTGTCGGGCAGGGACGCTAATTGGTTTCCCGTCAAATCGATGGACGTGAGGTTGCCGAGGTTGCCGATGCTCTGCGGCAGGGACTCCAACTGGTTGCCGTACAAGCCGAGTCGTGTGAGGTTCGTAAGGTTGCCGATGCTGTCCGGCAGGGACGTCAACTCGCCGCCGACCAGGTCAAGGGACGTGAGGTTGGGCAGATGGATCAGGTTCTCCAAGGCTGCGGCATCAACGCCACTTACCGACAGGCCCAGTTTGATGACGAGGTCCAGGTCGGCTTGTGTTACTAGGTCGGTGGTGGTGTCCACATGGACTTCGTGGTCAACGAGAGAGATTTGGACGGCCGTGGCGAGGATTGGGGAAGCGAACCAGTCTTCAAGGGTGCAGCCCTCAGGTGCGGCGCAGGAAGTTGGCTCTGCCGAGGCGGGTTCAGTGAGGATTACCCCCGGAATAGTTAGCCCGAGTGCGAGTACAGCCGCACTGGCCAAAGATAGCCTAGTTAGGCGACGGGGGGGGGGCGCTAATTTTAGACGTCATGGGGAACTCTCCTGTTCGAGGCACAAGGACATCAATCGGTGCTATTGGGTTTTGCCCAAGGCTAGCACAAAACACAAATCGTGAACGGGGTGCCTTCTGGTTCGGGCCGGGTGAGTGGGTGGTCTTAGGTTATTCGCTTAGTTGGCGCAGAATTCTGGTCCAGTCAGCTTTGGTGGCTTCTTGGAATTGATCGCGGCAGGCATCTTGGCCTTCAATGGTTTGGGTTTGGCTGAGGCAGTCACGGTAATCGAGTTGGTCGGACCAAGTGATGATGAGCGGGATCGAATAAAGCGCGAAGAGCGAGAGCAAGCCTAGGCCCATCGCCAGGTAGACAACGGCGCCCCGCGCCAACGGTGTGCGGTGGGCCAAGATCAGTCCCTTGACGGCTACGACAGCGGACACCACCAATGCCGCCAAGCCCAACACCGGCCAGGGCACCGGCAGGTTCAAGCCGATCATGGCCGCCAAGGCGCCAATGCCAAAGCCGAAGACGTAGCGGTTTACCCGCACCACTTGCTTCTTTTGTTCCGGCGTCAGGGCTTTCAGATCCCGCTCTAGCTGGGCGCGCTTGGCGGCGCGGTCGATTCTTCCCCGCGATTGACCGGTATGGTCGTCACCGGGCTGAGGCTCTGGGTCTGGATTGGACGGCGAGGTCGGTTCAGGCGAGGCGTTGCGGTTGGACACCAGACCATTGTTTCGTGCTCTGCCGCTCCTGGCCAACCGGGTTTGATCTCACGCGGCGAGCAGCCGAGGCGCCGTAAGGGCCGGTAGGGTGAGTGCGTGAGTCTTCGTGTCGTGATCTTGGCCTCGGGTGCGGGGTCGCTAGCGGAAGCGTTGATCGAAGCGGCGGCGCAGCCGCCCTACCCGGCCCGCGTGGTGGCGCTAGGGGCGGATCGCCCGGCGGAGGCCTTGGAGCGGGCTCGGCGTCACTCCATCGCCACTTTCACGGTCTTCCCGAACGATTTTCCCGGCCGCCAAGAGTGGAACCTAGGCCTAGCGGCAGCGGTTAGAGCCTTCGCCCCTGACTTGGTGGTGTCTGCGGGCTTCATGCGCATACTGGGCAAGCCATTCTTGGATCGGTTCGAGGGCATGACGATCAACACGCACCCGGCGCTGCTGCCGGCTTTTCCCGGCGCGCATGGCGTCCGTGACGCCCTTGCCGCTGGTGTGAGCGTGACCGGTTGCACCATCCACGAAGTTGACCAGGGCGTGGACACAGGACCGATTCTGGCCCAACGCGAAGTCCCGGTCCAACAAGGCGACACCGAAGCGTCCCTGCATGAACGCATCAAGGAAGTCGAACGAGCCATGCTGATTTCAACCGTGGCCGCCATCGCTGACGGTGCTATCCAACTGCGTGGGCGACCCGGCCACACCTACCAGGAGGTTCCACAATGACCGACAGCCCAACTGATCCCACGGGCCAGGACAGCGCCTCAAAGGGTCGTCGGCCCATCCGACGGGCTTTGGTCTCGGTTTACGACAAGACCGGGCTGGCGGAACTAGCGGGCGCTCTCGGCGCGGCCGGGGCCGAGATCGTCTCGACTGGTTCGACTGCCAAAGTGATCGCCGCCGCAGGTGTCGCGGTCACCCCAATCGAGCAGTTGACCGGCTTCCCGGAATGCTTAGAGGGTCGCGTCAAGACTCTTCATCCGAAGGTCCATGCCGGTATCCTGGGCGATCTTCGTAAGCCAGCCCAAGCCGACCAGCTAGAAGAACTCGGGATTGAGCCTTTCGACCTGGTGGTGGTCAACCTCTATCCCTTCACTCAGACCGTCGCGAGCGGTGCCAGCCCAGATGAATGTGTCGAGCAGATCGACATTGGCGGTCCCACCATGGTGCGCGCCGCCGCCAAGAACCATCCCAGTGTCGCGGTCGTGACTTCCCCCGCGCGTTACGGCGATATCAAAGCCGCCTTGGCGGCGGGCGGTTTCACCCTGGCCGAGCGCCGTCAGTTGGCGCGCGACGCATTCATCCACACCGCTGATTACGATGTCGCCGTTGCCACCTGGATGACCACCAGCTTGGCGCCTGACCAGGACCCAGACCAGGACCCCGGCCAGCCAGCGGACGCCGCCCACAGCCTGCCAGCTTGGCAGGGCACCACTTACCGCCGTCTTGAGGCGCTCCGCTACGGCGAGAACCCGCATCAAGCGGCCGCGGTATATGAGCAGGTCATCGGTGGCCAGGAGGCAGAAACGGAAGCGCCAGCAGGATTGGCTGGAGCCGCGCGCCTGGGCGGCAAGGCGATGAGTTTCAACAACTACCGGGACGCCGATGCCGCTCGCCGCGCCGCCCTTGATTTAGCCGAACCAGCCGTCGCGATCATCAAACACGCCAATCCCTGTGGAATAGCGATTGGCGCGGACATAGCCGAAGCTCACCGCAAAGCCCACGCCTGCGATCCATTGAGCGCCTTCGGCGGTGTCATAGCCGCCAACCGGACGGTCACTCGAGCAATGGCGGAGCAGGTCAAGCCTATTTTCACCGAGGTAATCGTGGCGCCTGACTACGAGCCAGAGGCGCTCGAACTGCTCCAAAGCAAGAAGAACCTGCGGATTCTGCGCTTGGCGGCGGACCCGCTGCCAGCCCTCGAAGCACTGCCACTTTCGGGCGGTTTGCTGGTCCAAGAACGCGACGCCTTCCAGGCCACCGGCGATGATCCAGCCAA
>JAIRNM010000351.1 GCA_031258055.1 Bifidobacteriaceae bacterium | reverse complement strand
GTGAGCCACCGAGTCCGTCCCCGTGGCTCACTCCTAGATCGTCGGCGCTCGGCCGACAGCCCCACAGGTCAATCGTGCCGTTTCCGAGGGGCAAGCTGCCCATTCCCTTGGCGATCAGCCGGACCTTCACGCCTTCGCGCGCCAAGGCACAAGCGGTGACCAGCCCGCTCAAACCAGCGCCGATCACAGCGACTTCAGTCATAGGATCACCGCCTCATCGGCGGGCAGGAGGTCCAGGCCAAGGCTGCCGTAGAGCACCCGGTCGTCCAGCGCCGCTTGGCGGAGCGCGTCGCCGTAGAGCACCGACCACTGGCCAATCCAGCGATTGCGCAGGAAATGCCGTAGCGCCGCGCTCGCCCGGTCAGCGCTCCAGAGTCCCTGCTGGCAGGCCGCCCCAGCGCCGCGGGCGGCGCAGAACCCGCCTTGACACGGCCCCATACCGAGTCGAGTGCGTCGCCGCAGATCATCCAACGACCAATCCGGGGATTGCGCCAATGGTTCAATCAGCGCCGACCGGCCCACCAACTCACATTCGCACAACACCGGATCTTGAATAGTCGGCTGGTCGCTGCAGGCTTCACCTGCAGCGGCCCTGGCAGCGGCAGCAGTTCTGGCCGCCTCAAGCCGGGACCAACGGCCAGTGATGCGGCGGGGTGGACCGACGGCATCGGGAACGGCTTCTTCGGCTGTGCGGCAGGGGCGCTCGTCACCTAAGCGGCGACACATCAGGTCGACGGCGCGTTCGGCCATCAGACGATAGGTGGTCAGTTTGCCACCCGCGACGGTCAAAGCGCCGCTCACGCCGTCGCGTTCAGCGTGATCGAAGATGAGCATTCCCCGGCCCATCTCGCGCCTCTCCCCGGCCGCCGCCCGGCTGTCTTCGATCAGCGGTCTGGCACCAACCCAGGAGTGGAGGACGCGACCGGCCCTAAAACCCGGCGTCAACGCTTCACCGGCTGACAGCATTTCCTGGATCCGAGCCCGCGGCATTGTCAGCCGGTCAGGGTCGTCCGTGGGCTCGTCCGTGGTGCCGACAGTTGACACCGTCCGGGCCGGAACCATGATGTCGCCATCGCTTAGCGGTCTGAGGCGGTTGAGCACGCGACTGGTCAAACGATGGCCGCTCGCCAGCATGATTCCCTGCGCCGGTGTCACGTCGATGCCGTCTATCCCCATCAGGGCCGCGACCTGACTCACCCATGGTCCGGCGGCGTTTATGACGAAACGCGTGTCAATCACGATGTTCCGACCGTTCTTGCGGTCCTGGCAGCGGACAGCGGCCACCTGGCCGTCGGCCAAATCTATGCCGGCGACCCGCGTGTAAGTGAGAATCCGCGCACCGTAAGCCGTAGCTGACCTGACCGCACCCAGGGATAAGGCCCAACCATCGACGGCCGCATCGCAGACCCGGATGGCGCGGACAATCCGGGGAGCCAGACGTGGCTCGTCCCGCCGCGCCTGGGCCGGGGTGATTTCCTCGTGGACCAGCCCACTAGCGGCGCAGGCGGCTAGAAACTGTTCGGCGTAATCCTGGTCATCGCCCTCAAAGCTGACGAACAGGCCGCCCGTGTCTTCGACCGCGTCGGGCTGGATTAGCTTGATTATGGCGTTTTCGGCGGCGCATTCGCGCGCTAGCGCGGGGTCGGAGACCGCGTACCGGGCACCGGAATGGAGCAGCCCATGGAACCGGCCGGACGTCCCTTGGGCTATGTCGCCTTTGTCCACGAGCACAACGTCAAAGCCCCGCATGGCCGCGTCGCGGGCGATCCCGCAGCCAGTCGAGCCAGCGCCTACCACTACAAGATCGGCGTTGAGTTTTATCACTGTCAGTCCCCAGACGTTCAATCGAATCGGCGGCGACCGCCTACCGCCGCTTTTCCACAACCGACAATATGACGCCGCCGCCGGTGTTGCACATGATTCACGGGTGTCCTGGGCAAACGTGCAGCCTTCGGGGTCAGCTTTGGTGGTGGCGGCGGGCCGCGGCGGCTCGCGACAGCGGACGGCATCGGACGGCAGCGGCGGGGGCGAAAGTCGACGGCATCGCCAAGCAAGAACGGAAAGGCGGCCGCGACCGGAGCCGAAAGGATGACGTCAGCGCAGGTTGGCCGTCACAATCGCTTTCGTGCCGCCACCGGCACGCGGACGCCAGTCGATTGAGCCGCGCAATTCGCCGGTCGCGAAAGTCCGGACAATCTGGGTGCCCAAGCCCTCCCCGGGGCCAGCCTCACCGGCGGGCATACCGACACCGTTATCAGCGATCGTGACAGTCAGTACATCACCGTCCCGCTTCGCTTTGATCCAAACGGTTCCGCCGCCAGCGGGCGCCAAGCCATGCTCCACCGCATTGGTGACCAGTTCAGTCAGGACGATCGCCAGGACCGTGGCGTCATCACCCGGCACGTCCCCGAAACTGCCCTCCTGGACAGTGTGGACGGGGATGCCGGTCGAAGCGGCATCGGCCGCCAAACGAAGGGTGCGCCCAAAGACCGAGTCGAAGTCGACCGTCTCCGCGATCGTCTGCGACAGCGCCTCGTGGACCGTGGCGATAGTCGAGACCCGTCGAATGGCCTCTCCCAAGGCGGTCTTGACCTCGGGATTCGATGAACGCCGCGCCTGCATCCGGAGCAAAGCCGAAACTTCCTGCAAGTTGTTCTTGACGCGGTGGTGGATTTCGCGGATCGTAGCGTCCTTGGTCATCAACTCCATCTCGGAGCGGCGCAAATCAGTGACGTCTCGGCACAGGACCATCGCCCCGGTGCGGTTACCGCGATTGGTCAGCGGGATGGAGCGCAAGACCATTGACACCCCGCCAATCTCGATTTCTAGAACCCAGGGCGCCCGCCCCATTGCCACCACTGGCAACGTCTCATCGACGTGGCCGGAACCGCGCAGATACTCCGACACGACCTCGACCAACAGCGACCCGGTCAGGTCCGCGATCACTCCCGCCCGGTGAAAGGCGGACAGCGCGTTGGGCGAGGCGAAAAGCACCTGGCCCTGGATGTTCAACCGGACGATGCCGTCGCCGACACGCGGCATATGGCGGGCGGAGCCGCTCGGCGCCGAAGCGGCCGGGAACTCGCCCCGGCTGATCATGCCAACCAGCTCATCCGCCAACTCGACATAATTCGTCTCCAAGCGTGACGGATTGCGCAGCACGCCAATGTTGCCGTGCCTGGTCAACACCGCGAGCGGGCGCCCGGCCATGACCACGGGAATGACTTCCTCCCTCACGCCGAACGAACCATGCCAGCGCGGGTCATGGTGGCGCTTGATGACGCCAGTCGCCATGACCTCCTCGAAATCCGCCCGCTGGGCGGCTCCTGCCACAGAGCCCACAACATCCTCGTGGTAAATAGTCGAACCGGTGCCGGGACGGCAAAGAGCGGCGGCGACAAATGAACCGTTCCGGGTGGGCAGCCAAACGACCAGGTCAGCGAAGGCGAGGTCGGCCAGAACTTGCCATTCAGCAGTCAACCGACGGATCCGATCAAGCTCAACTCGGCTCAATTCGCTCATCCGCTCGGCGATGGAAGCGAAGGAAGGCACCCGAAGATACTAGTCTTTGGGTCATGCGCTTCGCGGCTCACTACGATTTCCCGGTCCCGCCCGGCCAGGTGGCAGAACTATTCCGCGACCCGGATTTCCTCTTGGCCGCCGCCAAAGAAGCCGGTGCCCTGACCAGCCAGGCCGAGGTTTCCGCCGGGCCGACCGCCGCCTTTACCGTCACGGTCAGAGCGACGATGCCGACCGCCGGATTTCCGCCCAGTGTCCAGGCTTTCCTCCCCCAAGGCTTGGCGCTTCGTCAAGCGATGGTTTGGGAACCGCCAGCGCCTGACGGCTCTTGCCAAGCCACGATCGCTGCCGAAGTGGCTGGTGCCGGGGTCCACATGTCTGGTCTAGCAAGGGCGGTACCGTCCAACGACGGCCACTGCCGCCTTGAGTTCAGCGGCGAAGTCAAAGCCCAATTACCGCTAGTTGGCCGCAGCGTCGAAGAGGCGGCCATCCCGGCCCTGACCAAAACTCTGGACGCCCATCACCGCACAGCCCTGGACTGGCTAGCCAACAGCTGAAGTGCCGAGCCATCCCGCGCGCAGTTATCTGTGGTTTTCGTAGTTGACAACTACCAAAACCATAGATACTTCGTTTCTAGCGCCCAGCGGTTCCTCCTCCGGGCGCCGCCGCGGCTTACTCGAGGGCTAGGAGGTCGACTACGAAGATTAGGGTTGAGCCGCCGGGGATTGAGCCGCTGCCTTCCTCGCCGTATCCCATGTCAGGTGGGACCACCAGCAGCACTTGGCTGCCGACTTTCACGCCCGTCAAGCCGTCAGTCCAACCGGCTA
>JAIRNM010000315.1 GCA_031258055.1 Bifidobacteriaceae bacterium | reverse complement strand
CAGCGTGCGCGTCCGCCCAGCGATCAGCACTTGATAAGTGTTGGAGATTGCCATCGCCGCCACCAACAGGCCGATCAGCCCGAAGATCAGCACTACCGCCGTCAGAATAGCAACGCCGCCCATGAATTCGGTGATCGTCTTGGCCGACTGCTGGTCCATGTCCAGCACCTGGACCTCGCAGCTAGGGTAGCTGTACGCGTCGGTCGGCCCAAGCGCGTCTACACCTATACCCGACTCGCAGGTGAAGTCGTCTTCGACTTGAACCGCCTCGGCGGCCGCCGCGATCGCCTCGCCTAGGGCGACACGTAGCCCGGAGCCCGGCGCCAGGTCCGCCCCCTCCGCCGCCGCGACCGCCAAGGAGTCCCACCAGAACGGGCCGAAAACTTCCCCGGCCCCAAGTGCGTCCAGCACTTCTGGCGCCGCCTGCACACCCGGCTGCGACCACAAGGTTGGCCCGGAGTCGTCGAACAGTCCGCTGACCGTCACGACCACCGTGACCTCTGTTGTGTCCCACTGGTCGACAGATGTTTCGTCGCCACCGCCTTCGGTGTCACTGTCGGTGTCCGATGCCGTCTCGCCGGCCCCTTCGTTTGCGCCGCGGTCCTCGCCAACGGTTCCAACGGCACTGTCGGTGTCCGATGCCGTCTCCCCGGCCCCTCCGTCCGTGTTGTTGTCGTCGCCACCGGTGGCAGAGGCACTGTCGGCCGGTGATGTCTCGCCGGACCCGGCTCCCTCGTCGGCGGAACCATCTTCGCCGCCAGCCCCGGCGGCATCGTCCGCAGGCGGTTCCGTGTCCGCCTGGACCGGCTCGGTGAAAGTCTCGACGACGAACTCGAATTGGTCGCCGATCCCCACCCCGAGGCGTTTGGCGAACTGGGCGCCGAGTGACGCCTCGTCAGCGCCAGCCGGTTCGTGGCCCTCGGTGACCGGCTGCGGATTGAGGCGCTCGGACCGTGTGGCCTCGGTGACCTCGACCCATTCGGAGTGGCCTTCAGTGCGCGCCTCAATCCAAGCGCTCAGGAGCGGCCTGGCCGCCTCAATCCCCTCGACGGCGCTGGCCGCATCGGCGGCGCCAATGGGCGGCACAATCCGGGCTGCGGGCGGGTAAACCACCAGGTCGGCGCCCGCGTATTTGGCGCTGACCATGTTGTACAGGGCGTCTGTCATAGCGCTTGAGCCGATCAGCGCTGCCGCGACGAACCCAGTCGAGACGATTACCGCGGTCGACACGGCGACCAGGGAGCGCAGCGACGCGCGCATCTGCCTGAAGGTGTAGCGAAGCATGACTGGGCCTCAGACCCCGACCGTCGTCAGCCGGTCCAGTGCCATCAACACGGACTCCCTGGTGGGGTGAAGGATCTCGCCCGCGACCTGGCCGTCCGCCAGCAGCACCACCCGCTCCGAATGCGCCGCCGCGGCGGGGTCATGGGTGACCATCACGATGGTTTGACCGAGCTCGCGCACGCAGCGCCGGAGGAAGCTCAACACCTCCAGCCCAGTGCGTGTGTCCAGGTTGCCGGTCGGCTCATCGGCGAAGATCACGTCTGGCCGGGTGATCACAGCTCGTGCCAGCGCCACCCGCTGTTGCTGTCCACCCGACATCTCGGCCGGCCGGTGGCCCAGCCGGTCGCGCAGCGCCAAGGTGTCCACCACTGTGGACCACCAACCCGGGTCGGCTTTGCTGCCCGCCAGGTCCAAGGGCAGCAGGATGTTTTGCTCCGCTGTGAACATGGGCAACAGGTTGTAGGCCTGGAAGACGAACCCGACGTGGTCGCGGCGCCACAGCGTCAACTGCTCGTCGCTGAGATTGGTTATCTCGCGCCCGCCCAGGTGAACCGTGCCGCCCGAGGGATCGTCCAAGCCCGCCAGCAAGTTCAGCAGGGTGGACTTTCCCGAGCCGGACGGCCCCATAATCGATGTGAACCGGGCGCTCTCAAAGCCGAGCGTGACAGAACGGAGGGCCAAGACTTGTGCCTCGCGCTCGCCGTAAATCTTGGTCAGGTCGGTGGCCTGCACGGCCAGCGGGCTGGTGCTCACCGCTCAAACCTATCCAATCCCCCCGCCCGCCCCGTCCTGCCTCCGGATGATGGTCGAGCGTCTATGCGTGTCCGCAGGGAGCACTGGGATCAACTTGATCGCGGTGCCTGCCCCGTCTCTCAGCGGATATTGCCGGATACTGCCTCGTTTGCGTTAACCGCTCACCCCTGCTTGGCGCCTGCGGCTGAGGCGGTGACGGATTGGTTGGCGGCGGAGAAGTGGTATTCGGTGGCTTCGTGGACGGCGGGGGAGCTAAGGAGCAGGTCGGTCACGGCCTGGTTGACGACCAGCGATGCGACCGGCTTGCCGTCGGCGGCAGTGGCCACGATCTCCTGACCGGCCTGGACGGGCTCGGAGAACTGGGCCGTTAGCCAGGCTTGGGTTGATTCGGCAGTTGGCGGGTTGATCCCGCCCGCGCCACCGACCAAGCGACCGCCCGCCTCGCCGCCGACGGCAAAGGCCCAGACTTCGCCGCCGGTGATGGTGGGCCCTGATTCGGCGATGTCAAACGGCCCGTCCATGCCTCTGGCCGGGGCATAGACGACCACTTTGCCGCCCGAGATGAGGCCGGGGCCATTGGCGTCGATGCCGTCCGAACCGGCCCACACCACAATGTCCCCGCCGCTGATCGTGAGTGACACGCCGTCTTGGATGGCCTCGCCGCCGAGCGGCCCACCACCGCCGCCGCCGCCACGCCAGTCACCGCCGCCGCCACCGCGTCCCGGTCTGCCGCGTTCGTTGCGGTTTGGGACATCAGCGCCGCCCGTACCATCGGTGCTGTCCGGGTCGGCCGGTTGTGCCGGTCCGGCGAACTCGCCGTCGGCGGTGGAGGCGGCTTCGGTGCTGGCAGCCGCCGCGTTGATGCCATCGTCGCTGGCAGTGATCGAAATCTCGCCGCCGGAGATTGAAAGCACCGGCGCCTCGATTCCTTCGTAACTGGCCAAGATTTCGATCTGGCCGCCCTCTACCGTTGCCGACCGGTCTCCTGCCAGGCCGTCGTCACCGCAGGTCAACTCGACTTGCCCAGTGCTGAACAGGAGATCGGTAGCGGCCTGGACACAGTCAGTCTGGGCGTCGATGACCGCCCCAGCGCCGTCCCAGAGGACATAGCCGGCGCCGGGGTCCTCGGCGTTGGTCGACTTGACTCCATCGCCCGCAGCGTTGATGGTCAGGCGACCGCCGGTCAGCCGCACGTAGTCGCGCCCTTTGACGGCGTCATCGGCCGCCTCAATGGTGATATCCCCACCGACAAATTCGAGGCCGTCCTTGGACGTCAAGGCGTCACCGGCGCGCCCGCTGACCGTCAGCGAGCCGTCGCCGGCGATCGACAGGTCCGCCTTGGAGAAGATGGCGGCGTCGGGTTCCTCGTCCGGCTGGTCGTAGGTGGCCGCGTCGGTGACGGTGTTGCTGGAACCCGCGGCCAAGATAATGACCGCCTCGTCGGCCGATTGGATGTTGATCGCGCCCGAGCGGTTCGAGGTGATGTTGGCGCCGTCGAGGACGAGTTGGACCGTGCCGTTCTGGGCGGTGTCAACCAGGACCTGGCCGTCCGCCAGGTCGCCGGTTAAACGGTAGGCGCCGGGTTGGTCGATTAGTACCGAATCGGCTTGGGCTCCCAGGTCGATCATGGTGGCTTGGTCGAAGTCGCCGTCGCTCGACTGCCAGTGGCCTTCCAGGAGCTCAAAGGATGAAACCTTGGCGCTCGTGGAATCGGAGTCAGTCGTCGGCTCGGCGGTGCAGGCGGTCGATGCCGTTACGGTTATGACGGCGATGAAGGCGGCAGCGGTCGCGGCACTCCTCATGCGGTCCCTCCCGAAGCATTCGAGGAGTCCGTGCCCCTGCCTTGTCTGAGTGTTCCGTCGGCGCTGCGGGCCAAGTGCACTGTCACGGTGGTCTCGTTTCGCACGGCGTCGAGTTTGCGGACCGAGTAGGAAGCAGGGGGTTCGCCCAGCAGCGCCTCAAGTTGGCGCGCGAGTTCAGCGCCCGGAGGCAAGACACCAGTCAACAGGACTGTTTGAGACCGGTCGCGCCGAGCCGCACCGCCAATGTCCGCCGCCGCCAGTACGGCCACGATCGCGCCCATCAGCGCCACCGCCACCCAGCCCATCGGTGCGGCCAAACCGCCGATCAGCCCGAGCGCCAAGGACGCGAAATAGTAGGCAATCTCGTGCTGGCCCAGTTCGGCGCTGCGGAGCCGGATGATCGCCAGAACGCCGAACAAGCCCAAGCCCAACCCCACGTTGACTGAGGTCTCGGCCAGCGCCGCCGCCACCGCCAGCACTCCCACGTTCACAGCCAAATAGGAGACGAGCAGGTCTCGGCGCTTGTGGCGGGGATAGTACAACGCCAGCGTCAGGATGGTGATCGCCACCGCATCGGCGCCAGCCAGGACGAAGGAGAACATGGGGCCTCAGATCTTTGACTTCCGATGGGGTTTAATCGAAGCATCCGAAGTTGGGAACGAGCTGTGAGTTATCTGTGAGGTCCCTGCACGGCGATTGCCCGATGCCGTCCGCCGGGCCGACGTTGTCAGCCCGCGCGTGGTAACCACGTTGTCCTGTGCGAAGTCGCAGGGTCTACCCGTGTACATATCCACGACATCCCGCGCGAAGCGGAGTCGCGGGATCTCTGCTTGCGCGGGGTGCCAGGGGCGGGCGTTGCCCGCATCAAGACCAGGCCGCAGAACGGGCGCCGAGCACATGGTGAACAGCCAATAGTGCTAGATGCGCGCGTTTGGGAAAACGCTCCGCTGCGGCCGTCGACCGTCTCGCCGGGCATCAAGCACCAATGACGGGCCTCTTCATTCGGTTGACAGGCAACGGGGGGGGGGCATCATTGGTCCTAGTTTCGCCGTTATCGCGTCGGAGCTGTAATCGTTGGCGGCCCCGTTTCCCCGGGCGATTCTAAGGAGTTCTGTAATGGCGCGCAGTACACATGGTCCGCACTTGTTAAGCAGGTTAGGATCGGCCCTTGGAGTCGCCGCAGTAGCCGTGGCCGGGCTCAGCGTCCCGGCTAGCGCCGAAGAGGGAGGTATACAGTGCGCGCCCGTGACCGGTGGGGGCGAAGACTGCGCGGTCTTAGGGACCGGAAACGTCATCGACGAGGACCGGACGATTCATATGCTTGATATCGAGCCTGGCGCGGAGTTGACGGTCGCATCGGGCGCCACTTTGACAGTGCTATGGATTTGGAGCACAAACGTGACGGAGGACGAGCCGTTACGGGGGTCGCTGCAGATTGAGGCTGGCGCTACCGTTTCGGTTGAACGGTTAGGAGTTGTCGGGGTGGAGAACCATGGTACAGTCCACGCCGGAGAAATCTCGGGTCTTACAGAGAGTTATCCGTTTGTTAATGAACCTGGGGGGACGCTGGTCTTCGACCTACCCAACGACATTTCTGGAAAGTGTTGGATCGAAGGGGGATTGGTCAACCGTGGCATCATAATGAACGAGTGTCGGCTGTCGCTGACGGGCCAGTTGACCAATGAGGGACAGATCGACAACAGCGCGGGAAGTATCACTTTTGGGGTTTTCGGACAGATTGAAGGCGATGGTGTTTTGATTGGCCCTGCTGAGTCGTTACTGACTGAGGTCGAATTCGGCGGCCCATTCGGAGAGGAACCCTATTACGAGGAATGGGTCGCCCACTGGTTCGGTTGGATCCCAGACTATGACGACGAAGGGCGGTACTGCCCGCCTGTCCTCACTGCGGTCACCGGCCAGGCCGAGGCGTCGCAGTATGACCGTCCCTTCTTGACTTCAATGGAGGTTCCCCTTGGCACAACCGCTGTGGCGAGCACGCCCGCGACTTGCGTGTACCAGGGGAAGCAATACGAGTTCGACCATTGGGCGCTCGCTGACTACGCGGACAACATGAGTCTCGAATGGGCGTCTGACTCGCTTGAGTACAGCTTTGAGGTCAACGCGCCCAAGGCCGTAATAGCGGTGTACCGCTTGGAGAATTCGCAGTCCCAGACCCCATCGCAGTCAGGCAGTGCGGGCGGTGGCTCGTCGACTGGCGCCAGTTCGACTGGCGCTGCGGCGGGTGGAAGCGCGGCGTTGCCGATCACAGGGGCGCCCACGTTGCCATTGTCAATAGCGGCGCTCCTATTGGTGGGCACGGGGGCGGCCCTAGTCTGGCGCCGCCATACGACGCGAATCTAGACCTGAAGTGTCAAGGCGGCCGGCCAGAGCTGTCCGACGAGGCCCGCTGAGTCGATCACTTTCAGTGCTCTGGAGCGAGTAACGCCCTGGGTTTCAATGCGACGGCACTCCGCGTTATCCGGGCCGGTTCACCGATGGCCGTCAAATGACGGCGTTCAGCGGGCGGGTCGAGGGACAAGTAGGGGGACAAGTAGGGGGACAAGTAGCTTCAGGGGGACAAGTAGAGGGACAAGTAGAGGGACAAGTAGCCGCTGGACGGGGGTCGATGGACGCGAGGGCGGCCGAGCTCATCAAGGCGGGGACCACGCCGCGCAGCCGAGCGGAATTGCTAACGGCTATCGGCATGAGCAACAAGTACGAGCGGTTCGCCCGCTGGGTGCAGCCCTTGCTGGACGTCGGCTGGCTGGAAATGACCGAACCCATGAGCCCGCGCAGCCCGACGCAGAAATACCGGACCACTGAGGCCGGGCGGTTGGCTCTCGCGGCAGCCGGGCGGGTAACGAGCGAGGCGTAGCCAGCGCTTAGGATCGTTGGTGTGGACTTCTGGACAGCGCGGGGCCCAAATCTGGTGATCCACGGCGACAACGGAGAGGTTCTGCCTTCGTTGCCGGATGGTGTTTTCCGGATGATCTATATCGATCCGCCGTTCAACACTGGCAAGAAACAGACTCGGCAGAGTATCAAGACCGTGCGTTCGCCCGTGGGCTCCCGAATTGGCTTCAAGGGTCAGTCATATGAAACCGTCAAGGGCATTGTGACTTCCTATAATGACTCGTTCGAAGACTATTGGGCGTTGTTGGAGCCCCGATTGGAGCAAGCTTGGCGACTCCTCCCGAGCGATGGAACTCTTTATCTTCATCTCGATTACAGAGAGAGTCACTACGCCAAAGTCCTGTTAGACGCATTATTCGGGCGGGATTGTTTCTTGAACGAGATCATCTGGGCGTATGACTATGGCGCCCGGACGAGTGGAAAATGGCCGGCTAAACACGACAACATCCTGGTTTATGTCAAAGACCCTAAGAACTACTATTTCAACAACGCCGAGGTTGACCGCGAGCCGTATATGGCGCCGGGTTTAGTAACGAAAGAAAAAGCGGCCCGGGGAAAACTCCCGACCGACGTTTGGTGGCACACTATTGTTTCTCCCACCGGCAAGGAAAAGACGGGATACGCGACCCAAAAGCCGGAAGGTATTCTGCGCCGCATGGTGGCGGCGAGCAGCGAGCCCGGTGATTGGGTGCTCGATTTCTTCGCCGGCAGCGGCACCCTTGGGGCGGTCGCCCAACAGCTTGGTCGCCGGTTTGTGTTGATCGACAGCAACGAAGAGGCGATCGCGGTGATGAAACGGCGACTTGGCGGCGAAAACATCTCCTACCGCCTGGCTCCGTCCCTATGACGACGGCGATAGAGCCGCTCGGCTCGCAGCGTGAAAACTCGGCTCAAGCGTCAAGAGGCCTCCAGGCGACCTAGCACTCGGCCGCATTTGCCGATGCCGTCGCGCGACGCGGCCATCCCGCGCTCGCCGCCGTCGCGCGGAACGACATCTTTATTCAATTGGCCTACATAGGAGCGGAGCACTGGTAGCGTGGCTTAACAGCATGTCAGGCGCCAACCGACTTGACCCGTTCCTTCGAGAAGGGGGCCACCATGTTCAATCCGAGGGCGGACGAGGCCGCGACGCGGCAGTTACTTGAGGACCCTCGTTTGGTTGCGACCGACTTGGTCGCCATCGCCGCTGTTTTTCCAAGCCTCGCTCCGCTGGTCGCGGCCCATCCGGCTATGACGCCGGGGACGGCGACGTGTCTACGGTGGCTCGCGAATGCACCGGAGGAAGCCGTGCTGACCTCGGTGGGTGAAGACTCGGGGGCGGCCGGACCAGCGCCGGAAGCGGCGGTACCAACGGTTCCGTCTCCGCCGACCACGATGCCGGACCAGCAGGCGCCGGAAATCAGCGGGCCGGGTGTGCCGATGGTGTTGCCGTTCGCGACCCCGGATGGGCAATCTGGCTGGGAGTGGGCGGGGTCGGGTGCGCCGATGGTGTTGCCGCCTCCTGTCCCGGATGGTCTGCCCACCCCTGAGTTCGCGGAACCGAGCGGGACGACGGGCCCACCGTCCGCGTCACCGGAATCTCCGTTCGCGCCGCCGCCAACTGAGTTCGCGGGGTCGGGTGGGCCGATGGTGTTGCCGTTCGCCACCCCGGATGGTCAATCTGCTCCGGAGTTCGCTGAATCGGCGCCGCCGATTGCCGCACCATCCGCGCCACCGGAATCCCCGTTCGCGCCACCCGCTCAGTTCGCGCAGCCGCCTCCTCAGGTCACGCGACAAGGACCTGAGTTCGCGCCGCCGCCAGTTCAGTTCGCCTCGCCTCAGGCTCAGTTCGTGCCACCGCCAGCCCAGTTCGCGCCGTCGGCTCTGTCGGCGTCACCGGCGGGCGCAACCGCTTCTGACGAACTCTCCGCGCGCGGCCGGAAACGCCTGGTCATGGCGCTCTGCGTAGGGATTATCGTCTGGCTGGCGTTGATCGCGGCGACCATCTGGTTCTTGAATTCGCAAGGGGACGAGGCTAGTTCAGGCTCCCGTGGCACGACACCTAACAGCACCGAAGAGGACCAGATTCTGACCGGCGAACAAGCTGTATATGGAACCACCGGAGTTGAGGCGGAACCTGGAAACGACGGCATCGGGCAAAGGATAGGCGGTACCAGTGCCTCTGGTCGGCACATGCTGCCGGACTTCGCGGACCGGCCGACGCTGGGGGCGCCCGTCGACCTAAGAGAACTGCTCGGCAATAGGTTTCAATCGGCGGTTATGGTTGGGCTCTTGAATGATGACACGGGTTTGGCTTTGGGGCAGGGAGCCGTCGCCGAGGCGTCCGGGGAAGTGAACGCGGGTGGCCTCGCTGCCTTCGACCTTAGAAGCGGAGAGCGGCGTTGGGAGGTCAACCTGGTGGAAATGGCAGGGTTGAGCCCCGAGGAGGCGGGTAGTTGGCTGGCAGTGCCGGACGGGCAGGGCCAAGTGCTGGTGGAATTCTTGGGAGACGCACAAGTCAGCTTGACAATAGTTGGCAGCGACGGTGCGACGGTGGCCACCGCGCAGGTCCCGGGCTCTTTAGTGACTTGCGAATTCGGAATTGCGTTGGTCGAGTCAGATGAAGGCGAAACCATCTCCGCCTACAAAATGCCGGACCTCCAAACGCCGTTATGGCAGGCGCCAGCCGGACACGGTTATCCCCTGGTTGACGACCGGAGCGGAACGTTGTGGGCGGTGACTGAGGCTGGCTATGTGGACGCTGCGACCGGCCAACCGGCGGCTTTTGGGCAGGACAACGCCCAAGCGCGGTACCTGCTCGCGCCAGTAGACGAGTTTTTGGGACTGTTCAAGATTGACATGGTTGGCCAGACCGTCACTCGGATCGAGCCGACTGGCGGCAGCAGCCTTTGGGCGGAGCCGGTGGCCATCGATTCGATAATGGGGTTGGGCTTTTCGCCGGAGGCGATGATGGTCCAAGAGGATGGCAACATGTTCAGCGGAACCAACATTATTGCCTTTGACCTTGACAGCGGTGAGGAGCTTTGGCGGGCCGAGTCGAGTCAAATCCAAGGGAATTGGTATTTCGCGGAGGTGGCGGTTGGCGATCCGCTCCTGGCGTATGCGGCGGGCGCGGACAGCGAATTGGTGGCCTTGAGCAAAGGTGGGGAGGAAATCTTTCGGATTGACTGCGCCAACGGTTGCGAGTTCGTCGCCCGGGGTCAGCGGATCGCTTACCTGGAAGAACTGGACTTCGACCAACCGCGCTTCGCCATTCGGGCGATTGACTTGAACGGCGACAAAGCGGGAGCAGAGCTATGGGCGCTGGAGGGCGACCTGCCCGCCAGCGCGACCGGCCTCCGGTTTGAGGCTGTAAACGATCGAGTCTGGTTGCAGGCCCCCTGCTCTTCGGCCGAGGCGGGGGAATACCACGATGTCGTCTGGGCTCTCAGCTAGCTCCGCTCGTAGGCTGTCGCCCCTGATTGGCTGGCGCCAATAGCCCGAGGTCCATCGCGGCCTAACGTAAGCTGTCCGAGTGGGGGAGAAATCAACGGGCGAGGTCTGGAGCGGCCGCGACGCGAAGACTGGGGCGCCGGTCGCTGTGCGCGGAGCGGGGGTGGCAATCGCGGGAACGGTTCTCCTGCCGCCGGTCTCGCTTGACCTGGAAGCGGGCCGCATCCTGGCGTTGACCGGGCCAAACGGAGTCGGCAAGACCACCTTGTTGCGGGTCTTAGCAGGTCAACAGCTTCCCACCGTCGGCGCCGCCACAGTCTTCGGTTTCCGCCCCGATCAGCGGCGTCCCGAGTTCCGTCGCCACGTCGCCCATATGCTCTCACCCCGGCCCTTCGCGCCCACACTGACGATCGGCGAACAGCTCACTTTAACGGCTTTGACGTGGGGTTTCTCCGCTGCCGATGCCGACCGCTTGGGTCGCCGCCTCTTGCGCCGTTTCGATTTGGTCGCCCTGCGCGACCGCTTCACCTATCAACTCTCAGCCGGTCAATCGCAAGCCGCGTCGCTCTGTGTCACCTTGGCTCGACCGTTCGGGTTGTTGTTGTTAGACGAGCCCGACCAAGCCCTTGATGACGACCGCCTGGGCGCGCTTGAAGCCGAGTTGCGGGCGCTGGCCGACGCGGGAACGACGGTCGTGCTGGCTACCCACAGCCGCGCCTTGCGAACGTCGCTGGGGGACAAAGTGATCGACTTGGAGAGCTTGCGCGATGCCGTCGTTTGAGGACCGCGCGGTGCGGGTGCCGCAACGGGAGCCGCAGCGGGAGCGGGCGCGGTTAGCGGCGGCGCCTTGGCGCCGGGGCGAAACCCCGGCTTCAAGCCGGGCTGGATTCGGGTCCGTTGGGCCCGCCTCTGTTCGGTCCAGGTCGACTGGGCGTCGGTGGAGCGCTTCTTCGGTTTACTCATCGTTTGTTGGATTGGCCATGGTCACGGCTATGGCTGTGGCGGGGTTCTTGGAAATCGTCCAGGCTCCATCAGTCACTCAGGCCCTTGTCTGGCTGGAGCCCGGCAGCCATCAGCTACTGGTGGCGGTTGGGTTGGTATTGGCAGCGCTGGGAGTAGGCGCCCTGCGGGGGCCAGTCGTGGCTGAACCGTTCCGGCTTGGCCTGGCTTTGGAGGGGCCCAGCGCTTGGTCCGCTTCGCTGCGCCGGCCGCTTGCCCGTAATTGGTCAGTCTTGGGGCTGGCGTTGATCGGGCTGATCGCGCTGGCCAGCGCTGGCTTGGCGGCTGGCGCCAACCCTTCGTGGGGTGGTTTCGCGGCCGTTTGGGCTCTGCGCTGGTTGGTGACGGTTCCGTTCCTGCTAGCAGCCTGGTTGGCCGGGCAGCGTTGGCCCCGCCTGGGTCGCGCCGCTGGCCTGGCGGCCCTAGCGCTCGGGCTGGTCGCGAGCCTAGTGCCTGCCACCTTCTGGGCGGAGTTGGCTTGGCCGTCTGGTGGCAGCGGCGGACTGGCACGGTTCGTCTTAGCTTGGGGGCCGCTCGCGGTCTTGGCGGCAATGGGGCTGGTTGGCTGCTTCAGCGCTGGCCGCTGGCTGAATCGGCTTGATCCTTCGCTGCTGCGACTCCAGTCAGAGCGTTGGGCCACAGCCAAGTTAGCGGCTCGTTCGGGCTACCTGTCAGAAGCCGGATTGGCCTACGAATCACGTCCCGCAAGTGGTCGTCGGCCGTGTGAGCCACAGGGACGTACTTGGTGGTCAAGGGCGATCTGGCTGGACTTGCTGGGTGCGCGACGCACGCCGATCCGCCTGGTTGTTGCGCTGTTGACTCTTATGCTGGCCGGTATATGGCTGGCGCGGGCCATTGCGGGCGAATTCAGCGGTGCGGAGGTTGTCGGCGGCGTGGCTTGCCTGCTAGCCGGGACGGCCTTGAAGGGCCTGGCCGATGGCTTGCATCAGGTGGTCGATGACGCCAACTCGCCCTCCACTTACGGCGTGACAGTAGCTTGGCTGCTGCTGGTCCACGCGGTCGTGCCTTTGATTGGCGGCGTGGTTAGTTTGGCAATAGGCGGGATCGCCGGGCTGGTCGGCTGGGAGAGTTCCCTGGCCGCTCTGGGGGACTGGGCTGGCGGCATCGTCCCTGGGTCGGGGGTGGACGCCGACGCTGGTCTGGTTCTGGGCGGTATCACGCTGGTGGCGTTCTTGCTCGTGACAGCCGTGGTCCTGGCGGCGTTGGCGGTGGCGGAACGCGCCAAGGGTGCGTCCCCGGCGACGCTGGCCGTACCGGCGTACACACCGATGGGCGACCCGGCGCCGGTGATGCGGGCGGCCTGGCAGATTTGGCCTCAGCTAACGGCTTGCGGTTGGGGCGCCTTGGTGGTCTGGCTGGCGGGGGCCGTGCAACCGGCCATAGCGCTGGCGCTGCCGGCTGGTCTGGCGGCATTGGTTGTGTTCGCCACAATACGCCGTCTTCACCAACTCTGACCCCCGACCCAAGTCACTCCGCGCGAAATCTGCCCCGTCATCCCGCGCCCACCGCCGATGTCATTCTGCGAGCAGTCGCTGGATCTCGGCGCAGCGGTGGCCATCTGCGATACAGTGGTTTATAGGTATACACATATCGGAGGATTGTCTTGTCTGTCATGACTAGCCGTGATTTCAACCAGCGGACGAACGAAGCCAAGAGCGCTGCTGGGAGCGGTCCCGTGATCATTACTGATCGCGGCCAGCCGTCGCATGTTCTGCTGTCGTATATGGACTATCTTCGCCTTCGCGGCGAGGGACGTTCCGTCGCTCAAGCGCTGGCGCCGCCGGCCCACCTCGCGTCAACCTTGAGTGAGTCCGACGATTCGCTGTTCGCGCGGTCGAAGGACCACCCCCGAGCCGTCGACCTATGACCGCCGCCTTCCTGCTCGACACGAATGTCGTCTCGGAGCTGCGCAAACAGGGCTCGGGCAGGGCTCATCCAGGAGTGGTGGCCTGGTCTGACACGCTCGACGACAGCGCCGCGTTCATCTCCGCGTTGACCCTGTTCGAGTTGGAGAAGGGGGTCTTGCTCGCGGAGCGACGGGATAAGGGGCAAGCCGAGGCGTTGCGCGAATGGCTGGACGGAACCGTCCGCCGACGCTTCGCGGCGCGGGTCCTACCAGTGGACTATCCCGTCTGCGCGCGCGCCGCTGCTCTCCACCTACCTGATCCTAGGCCGGTGGTCGATTCGCTGATCGCGGGCACCGCACTAGTCCACGGGCTTACCTTGGCTACCCGTAACAGCGGGGACTTCGACAGTATCGCGGGGCTCAAGCTGGTCAACCCGTGGCTCCAAGAGCCTAAGTGAGGCGCCGGGCGAGCGCCCACTGGAGCTAGGCGATATGAGCGTTGCCGCACCCGCGTCACTCAGATGCTGGCGAAGAGCCAAGGCCACTGAACCCGCGTTACTCAGACGGTGGCGAAGAACCAGCGTCGAGGGCGGCTTCCAGTTGGGTGCGGCGGGCGGCCATGCGAGCGTCCCGTTTCGCTTCGCGCCGGTCATGGGCACGGGCCACGAAACGGTAGAGCACCGGCACCACGATCAGGGTGAGCAGCGTCGATGAGACTAGG
>JAIRNM010000310.1 GCA_031258055.1 Bifidobacteriaceae bacterium | reverse complement strand
TTTTGTCGTTCATGGCGCTGGTAAGCCTACCGTCCCGACCAGTCCTCCGTCCCGACCAGTCCTCCGTCCCGACCGGTCCTCCGTCCCGATCAGTCCTGCGGCTCGGGCGGCGCCGCCAGGATGAGTTCGCACGGCGGGTCGGCCCGCCCCAGTCTGCGGTCGGACGTCAGCAGTGGGCAGCCGCGCCTTAGCGCCAGCGCGACGTAGACGGCATCGAGCACCCTGAGTCGACCATCAAGCGCCAGAGCCGCCTCCAGCAGCGCTGCGTCCCACGGGACGACTTCTTGCGCCAACCCAACCGCCTCTCGCACCGCTGCCTTGGCGTCCTCGCCGCTGATGGTCCCGGCCCGACGGAGCCTGGCCAGCGCTGAGACCACTTCAGCTAGCTGGTGGGCCGGCGCTACCAGTGGCTGGCCGAAATGCTCCAGCACCGCCGCCTTGTTGGGCCGGTCGATCAGCACGTCAACCAGCGCCGAAGCGTCAAGCACTATCACGCGCCGAACTCCTCGCGCACCTGGTCCATCAAGGCGCTGGTGTCGACAGGCGCGGTGGCTCTAGCCTTCCGCCCGCGTGCCCGCGCTATCCATTCGGTGTTCCGCCGCGTCCGCACCGCGTCTTCTAAGGCCCGCTGAGCAACCGCCGAAACGGGGATGTCCCCACCCCGAATCTCCGCATAAAGAGAGTCCGGCAGATAGATGCTGATTTTGGGCATACCCCCAATGTACCCCCAAGACCCACCCAAAGCGGAGAACCCGAGCGCATTGGTGCCTTCTCCCCATTTGTGTCCGCCCTCGCGGCGGCGTTAGCCCAGGTCTAGGGTGCGGTCTGGTTTGATCGAATCCAAGAATTGGCGGTCGTGGCTGACCACGATGAAGGCGCCCGGATAACCGACCAGCGCCTCGGTCAGCAGTTCAACCCCGTCTAGGTCCAAGTTGTTGGTCTGCTCATCGGCCAGGATTAGCTGCGGCAAGGGCCGGGCCAGCAGCAATGCCGCCAAGGTGGCCCGCCAACGCTCACCGCCGGACAGGGAACCGACTGGCCGTTCGGCTTTGGCGGCGGCCAAGCCCAAGCGCGCCAGACCGGCTCGCACGCGGTTATCCTCGGCCTGGTCCGGAGCCGGTCCAACGATGTTTTCAAGCGGAGACAACTCATCCCTCAGCAGATCCAAGCCTTGCGGTAGGAGCCGGGCGGGCACCAGCAATCGAACTGTTCCGCTCTCCGGATGGGCTGCGCCCATGACGCAAGCCAGCAAACTGGTCTTGCCAATCCCGTTCGGACCGGTCAGAGCGATCCTTTCTGGTCCCCGCAAGTGGAGCGAAACGTCAAGCCGCGTGTGCTCGGGCCGGACATGGTCTAACTCAAGGACATCGCGCCCGGGCGGCACCGCCGCGCCCGGCAGTTCCAGTTTCAGCTTGCCGCCCCGGCCGAGTTCAGCTCGCGCCGCCTCCAGCCGGTCACGCGAAGCTTCCAGGCGCCGTTCGTGCAGCTTCTTCGATTTTCCCGCGCTGACCTGCGCCGCCCCCGCCCTCGCGTGGGCGACTATCTTAGGCAGCGAACCAGCCGCCTTCCGCCCCACCCGGTCGCGGCGGGCCTGGTTGGTCCGCGCCTGCGCCAAGTCCCTTTGTTCGCGTTTCAACTCGGCCTGGGCCTGAGTCAGCGCCCGCTCTTTGGCTTCCACCTCCACCGCTTTGGCCGCTTCGAAGGCCGCGAACGGCGCCTCGTACCAGCGCAGTTGCCCGTCACGCAGTTCCCCGATCCGGTCCATCCGGTCCAGCAGGTCGAGGTCATGCGTCACCACC
Organism: Bifidobacteriaceae bacterium; assembly: GCA_031258055.1. Lineage (GTDB taxonomy): Bacteria > Actinomycetota > Actinomycetes > Actinomycetales > WQXJ01 > JAIRTF01. The sequence goes on along the minus strand of JAIRNM010000310.1, from coordinate 9,361 downwards.
AGCGCCACCCCCTTGAATTGGCCGATGCCGTCCATCAGACGCCGCCTAGCCGTCCGGTCCAGGTTGTTCGTCGGTTCGTCCGCTAGCAAAATCCCTGGCCTTTGGCGCATCAGCGCCGCCCAGCTAACCAGGATCGCCTCACCACCGGACAACGAACCGACCGGTCGGTTCAGCGCCAGGTGGTCCAAGCCCAACGCCGCCAGCCTCGCTGTGGTCTTTTCCGCGATGTCCCAGTCGTCGCCGATCACGTCGTAAAGCGCCGGGTTGGCTGAACCCGCCTCCAGAGCGTTGATCGCGGTCAATTTGTCTTCAATGCCGAGCAACCGACTGACCGGCGCCGCCGGTTCGAGCACCAAACGTTGCGGCAAATAGCCGATTTCACCTTGCACCGCGACCGATCCGACGGTTGGCTTCAACTGACCGGCAATCAGCCTCAGCAGACTAGTCTTACCGCCGCCATTGGGGCCGGTCAGGCCATGGCGGCCGGGACCCAAAGCAAGGTCAATCCGGGCGAACACGCTGACGCCGCCAGGCAATGACAAGCTGAGGTTCGAAGCAGAAATAGAAGGGGTCAGGCGAGGCATGCGCACTCCAGACAGGCTTGGGTCTATTAGGGGTTAGAAACAGACTCAAATCCACATGATTGGAGCATTGCCTTCCGTGCGGGAATATGACCGCCAACCAATCTACCAGCCCCGCCCGAACGGCGCGCGTCAAGGAATACTCACTTCTGCCTGGCAGATCGACGTTTTCCTTGCACCTGAGGGCCCGAGTCGGGGGTGATTCGGGCCGGTTGGGGCAAGGCGGCGCCAGATTAACGGGGCAACGTCGAGGAATACTCACTTCTGCCTGGCAGATCGCCGTTTTCCTTGCACCAGGCGGGGCGGTGGTTAGAAGACTGGCCAGACGGCGGGGTCGCGAGCGCCGCGGAAGGCCCGGCTCAGGAACTCGACGGCGCCGGGCGTGCGCTCGTGGATCAAGCCGGCGTCCATCAGGCCGAGGGCACCGATCCCGCCCAAGTAGATCGCGCCCAACTGCCTGATGTCGAGGGAAACGTCCGTCTCGGATTCATCTAAGTCCGCGACCCGCCTGCAGGTCGCCGCGTCCGGTCCCGCCTGCAAGACCCAGACACCGGCGTTTTCGCTGACCAAACGGTCGGTCACGGCTAGCCGCAAGTCGATCGGGAGAGCGTAGCGGCGAGCGGTCAAAGCGGCGGGCAAATCAACCAGCCGGACGTGCAGGCCGTCCCGCAAAGTCACCGACTGGCTGCGCCAGTCCTCCAACCAGCCGAACAGCGGATCGTCCAGAGTCAATAATGGCGTGATCACTTTCGTGTTCAAGTCCATGTTCACCAGCAAATCCCAAAGGGCGTAGCCGCTGGCCGGATCAAGCGCCTGGAAGGCCCGAATAGTGAGGGTCCCAGCCGGGTTTCCGGACTCCCAGTTCCCATCCCGGCGCACCAGCGCGTAGCCGGTCGGCAGTCCGGCCCGCTCGCTGATCGCGATCCGCCCCGCCTCCAGGCGGGGACCGGCTGGTTTCTCGTCCTCCAGCATCAGCCGCCAAGCCGCGCTGGTCGTACAAGCCGTCCAACCCGGCCGCCGCGCTGGACCGTAGCCAGCCTGCTGTTCGATCGCATCGACCAGCGCCCCGTGGGCCTCAAAACTGACTGTCTCAAAACGCAGGTCCACAGCCGGCCCGGCCTTAGCTGATTCCGGCAGCGGCCGCAGGGACGCGCCTTTCGGGAGGGTCAGGCCCACCCCGCTAGAGGCGGTGCCGTAGCCGAAACGCCCGTAGATCGGTAGCTGCGACGAAAACAGCATCGAGACGGCTTCCCCGCGCTCCCGACAGTCAGCCCAATGACGCTCAACCAGCGCCCGCAAATATCCCCGCCGACGGCACTCCGGACGCACTCCCACCCAGGTCAGCCCACCGGCATCGACCCGGCCGCCGGGCACCGGCGTGTCAAAAGCCCACGCCGACGCGATCGCCGCGAGCCGGCCGCCCGGTTCCTCAACGCCGATGGTACGGGACATGTCCAGGGCCTCGATCGACAGCCGCGCCCGTTCTGCGGTCGGGCTGGCGGCCCAGACAATCTGGTCCAGTTCTATGATCTCGGCGCCGCGTTCCGGCGTCAGCCGAACGACTTCAGCTTGCCCTGTGCGGTCCGCTCCCCCATTTAGAAAACTCACCCTGGCAGTCTCTCACGCGGCCGCCGCCAGCCGGTCGGTTCGGTCCGGGCCACGGCCGGTCATAGCCAAGGGGCCGAATTCGGCTAGCCCGACCGGACCGGCAGCGGTTTGGAATTCATTGAAAACATCCAGGTGGCTGACGGCCAGGGCATTGCACATGGTTTGGTCAATCGCTGCCCGCAGTAGGTCAGGGTCGATCAAGGCGGTCCGGAACCTTCCAGCGTGTCCAGCGGCGCTGTTGTCTGGTTCAAGCGGCTCAAAAGCTAGCTTTCCCTCATGCGGCAGTGGTCCAGCGCCATGCCGAGTGGCATAGGTTCTAATGCACCCGATTGTGCGGACGGACTTGATCCCGGCCGCCCGGCCCAGCGCCCGGGCGTTCGCTGGAGTGGTGTTCGACCAAGTGGTGTGCGGCTGAAAGCCGAAGCTCTGATCAAGCCAGAAGCCCTGCGCGCCCTCAAAAATGGTGTAGCCCTGCGCCAGTTCGGCCAACAGCTGCTCGCCCGGGACAACGGTGAAGCACGCCGCGGCCGTTAGTTGCGCCCGCGACGGGTCGAGCCAGCTATCCAGTTCTCCCAGCTCCAGCCCCTCACTCGCGTACCAATCCGCCAGGGCCCGCGCCTTGGCGAGGAAAACGGACGGTGAGGCTAGATCGCGGGCTCGGGGCGCGGCATCGGCCATATGTAGCGAAAAGCTGACTGTTTCGCCTATGCCCCGGCCAGTCGTGCCGTGGCGTCCGTCACCGCGGGCGGCCTCCCGCGCCAAGTTGGCGGCGACGTGCAGCGGCGTGGTGACCAGGCAGTCGGCGTCAACGTAGAGCGCGGGCTCCAAGCCCATAACCGCCAGGGCGGAGCGCTCGGCCGCTGCCGCTACCGGCTCGACCAGGCAATAGCTTGACAGCCAGGTCGCCAGGCCAGCGAAGGTACCGGACCCGAAGGAAGAGAAAGTGTGCTGGCGCCCACCAGCGCGAACATTGTGGGCGGCCTGGGGGCCACCGTTGAAGCGGACGACCCTGGCCTCCTTGGCCCGGCCATCGGCAACGGCCCAAGCCGCCAAGGCGTCAACCGCCGCTCCTTTCGACTCGTCCCCCCAGCCGAGCCCAACCACAATGTCCGCGTTGGCGGTGCCAGTCCGGGTCATCTGAGCCGCGCCCCGGCCGGACGTCGCGCCATCGAATCACCGACTCGGCGGGCCACCTCGCTGCCAGCCACGGCGTCAAGATCGGCCTTGATCTGGTCCAGGTCACGCCCCTCCTCAAAGCCGATGATCGCGGCGATGGTCTCCGCGATGGCTTCGGGGTCCTGCACCAGGATGACACTATCCGGACCGAATAGGCCCTCATAGAACTCCTGTGAGCGCTGGTACACCGCCGTGTAATTGTTGATCAACAACACCTTCACGTTCCAGGTTCGCGTCACCGCGGCGGCGATCGCCTCGAAGCTCAAGCCGCCGAGCGGTTCGCCGTCGCCGATGAACTCTTTGACGTGTTCAGGCCCGATCGGGATTTGTTTCTCATCCGCGATCAAGAAGACATATCCCTTCTTGCCGCGCCGCTCAAACGAATCAATCACGGTGTGGTACGCCAGGTAATACAGCAATAGCTGGCTGGTTTCGCCGTCGTTGCCGCCGCCGCCGCCCTCCAGCAACAGCTTGTCCAAGTTGTCGTCGATTCGGTTGTCCGCCTCGAACTGACTGATTTGCAACGGCGCGCGGTCGCAGGTCGCATCGCCGTAGGTGGCGACGGCAATCTGAGGGTCAGTCGCGTAGTTCTTGTCCAAAAGCAAGCCGAACAGAGTCGACAGCTTGGTCTGGACCACGCGCGGGACCGAGCCCATTGAACCGGTCGAATCGAATCCGACCACGATCGGCAAGCTGGTCGGATGGTCGGGGTTGTCCATGGCTTCGCGCACGTTTTGACCCAAACCGTTCAGGCCTTTCGGGTCCAAGTCCGCGTGTGGTTTGTAAACGCCGGTGCTGTGCGCACGACGGTCATAATCGAATGTGGCGCCAGATGCTATGCGCGCTCCGGTCACCGCTGCGTTAGTCGCTCTACTCCAATGTCCTCCACCCATTATCTGGGCTCCTTTCTTTTGTTTGTTCTTGCCCGATGCCGTCGGGAGGCTTCCCGTTGGCGTTCAGATTGGCGTTTCGGCCGGTTCCGCCAGCTCATGCCAAACGGCTTTGCCGTAGACACGGTGTGCGACTTCCCGCACATCGCTGAAGAACTGCCCGGCCGAGCCGGGGTTCGTGGCGTGCTCATCGAACACCTCGATCAGCCGTTTTGGCGCTGTAACGGTGCGCAGGTAGGCAGCCGCTTGCGCCACCGAAAGCTGTTCGCTGGCGCCCGCTCCGCCCAGCCAACGCGGCGGAGTGGGTGCCGCCGGTTTGACGGTTAGCCGTTCGCCTAGGCGAACCGCGCTCCACCAGCCATCCAGGCGTAAGCCATGTTCGGCGGGGCAAATCACCACGGTGCCGGGATGAATGTCACCGTGAACCCAGCCCATCGCCGCCGCTTCGATGATCGCGGCGGCGAAGCGTTTCGCTACCCAAACCGCGGTGCGGCCGTCCAGGCGCTCGAAGGCACTGGCGAACCACCAATCCTCGGCTCTGGCCGCGTATTGGACTAAGAGGCTGGCTGACGGGTTGGCCGGTGAGCCGACGACACAAGGCGCTAGGGCGGTAAAGAAACGGGCCCCTTTGGACCGGGCCAAGTCCCGGTGGGCGCTGACCGCGACCGAGGCTAGGTCCTCGAAGCCGGGCCTCGGCGTCCAAGCAATCCGGCCCAATCCGGCTCGGCGTCCGGTTGCTAGGCGGGAAGTGAACTCAGGCTGGTCGAATAGCTCCTGGACGCGGATGAATGCGTCGGTGGCACGCGGATGACGGCAAAGGTCCGGATGGAAGGCACGCCTCAGCCGCTTCAGCACTGGCGGCGTGGCCGGTAGGCCAAGGTCTGTCCAGCTCTTCGCTGCGAGCACTTCTTCCGGCGCTGGAATTGCCAACACGGTGCTCATGGCTTGTGCTCCCTTCTGAAGGCGGTACCACTTCGGTGGCCGGACCAGGCCGGTAGAGTTGGGCCCGGGGGCCCGGAAGACCCAAGCGGAGGTCGGCCGTTGGTTCAATAAAGCCAGGCGTGGCCAGGACCTTGCGACGGAAATTCTGAGGCTCAACCTCCGTGCCCCAGACCGCCTGGTAAACAGCCCGGAGTTGGCCGATCGAGAAAACACGGGGCAGGAAAGCGGTCGCGATAGTGGTGTATTCGAGCTTCGCCCGGACCCGCTCAGTCGCATCGTCAAGGATTCGATTGTGGTCGAAGGCGAGGTCTTGGGCGCGGGCTTCATCCACCGGGTACCAACTCGCCGCTCGGGCGTCGGTGGCCGCCACCGGGTCTGGCAGATCCGGCGCTAGGGCCACGTAGGCGACTGACACCACCCGCATCCGCGGGTCGCGCCCCGGGTCGGAATAGGTCCTGAGTTGCTCCAGATGGACCGGTATGGCGCGCCCGATCCCCGTTTCCTCGAGCAATTCGCGGTTAGCCGCTTGGTCGGCATCTTCCTCGGGCCGGATGAATCCGCCCGGCAGTGCCAGTTTGCCCTGTTCGGCCGGGTCACCGCGCTCCACCAACAGGACATTCAGGGCGCTTGCCCGCAGGGTGAAGACGGCGATGTCCACCGCGACCGCGAAAGGCGGATAGTCACGCGGATTGTAAGCGCGGGCTTGATTCGGCGCTTGCGGCGTGACCGCCTGGCCAACCTGCGCTGTGTCTTTCGCGGCGGTGTCATTGAGATCTAACTCACCCGGACCGTCGACCACTTTGGGCTTGTCCACTGATAGCTCCTGTTTGATATTTTATAGGGTCGTTATGACTGTATCACTACTGCCCTCGCCTGTCCACCCGGAGACGCTGCCGTCAGCTAGACCTGGCGGCATCGTCCCAGGTCAACGCGTTGGTGCCGTTTAGCGCCGACCGGGATCAGCAGTAGTCCGCGGTCCACGTGAAGCCGTCCTGCCGCGCTAAGCGGAGCGGAGCCAGTCCAGGATGTAAAGCTGGCGGATTCCGGCGTGACTGATCGGCGGGTCCGGGTCGAGGGTCAACAGGGTCTTGGGATGGTGGTCTCCGACCGCCTGGAGGGGAGCCAACTCGCGGGCCAAGGTCTTGGGATCGCGGACCGACTCGCAGACCTGGTAGTACGCCAGTTCGGAACCGCGGACAGTCACGAAATCGATCTCACCGTGCGGTGTGGCGCCGACCCGGATTTCGGACGAACGGCGCCGCAACTCCAGATAAGCGATGTTCTCGAGCAAGTGCCCGGTGTCCCCGCCCAGGTAGCCGACCAGGTTGTTACGCAGACCTGTGTCCACCGCGTAGTACTTGTCAGGTCCGGACAAGTGCCGTAGACCGCGGGCATCCCAGCGCCGGAGCGGATAGACCAGGAACGCGTCGACTAAGCCGTCTAGGTAACCGTCTACAGTGTTGGGCGAAGGCCCCCGGCCACGGGCAGACAGCGAGTTCGCGATCCGCTGGAGCGACGTCAGGTTTCCAACGTTGTGCAGGACAAATGTCGCGACGTCACGTAATAGGCCGACCTGAGCCACACGCCGCCGCTGTGCCACATCCTTCACCAGGATCGTATTCACCAGTCCGTCCAGGTAATCCCTGACTGCCTCCGCAACGGGCAGGACCGACTGAACGAAGGGGAAGCCGCCCCATCGCAGGAACGACCCGTACAGGCCTGGGTAGGACATATCTTCATCTTCCAGCCCCGCCAGTCGGCGCCCATCAATGAATTCCGCGAACGAGAATGGCAGCAGATGAATCTCGACATAGCGGCCGGACAGCCGAGTGGCAAGGTCCGAGGAGAGCATCTGGGCATTCGATCCAGTGACATAGATGTCGACATCGAAGTTGAGGGCGAGGGAGTTGACGGCAGTCTCGAATGACTCCACCAGCCCGACCTCGTCAATGAATAGGTAGGAGCGCCCCCGCCCGGGCAACAGCGCCGCTACATGCTCGTGGAAGGCGCGCACATCGTTCAGCAGCGGAGCCAGCGCGAAATCCTCCATGTTCAGGGACACCACGCGCTCCGGCGGCACCCCTTCGGCGGCCAAGCGCCGCGCGAACTGCCGCAACAGCGTCGACTTGCCGCAGCGCCGCACGCCTGTTACTACCTTGATCAGGTCAGCGTCCCGCCAGCGGGCGAGGGCAGCCAGTTCTCGGCTGCGCTCCACCTCGACTGACAACATGACGGTCAGTCTAATGCACGAGAACCCCAAAGATAGTGAAATCATTCAGTCTATTGAACGCGATCATCGGGCTGAAATCAGAGATCCTGTGAGAGCGCAACCCGCCGAACGATTCACCGGAACGCTTGGTGCCTGGCACCAAGCGTTCCGCCTCGTCGGTTGGGGGGGAAGCCTACTCAAACCGCACGAAGGGGTTGGCTAGGGCGCTTCTGGCGGAGAGCGTGGCGGACAGCGTGGGCTGGTTCTTGGAGTTACGGACACCCGGCGGCGTTCCCCTAATTGGGCCTTTCCCCATTTGTGCCCGCGAAGGCACGCCAGCAGGCGAGGTGCCAATGGCGGCGGAGTTCCAGAGCGGCTTGGCCGCCTAGCAGAGAATCAGCCTCCCAAGCCGCCACCTGCGGTTGGCCCGGCTGGACGGTCGCCCCGCAGCCGGGACATAGGTAGGGCTTAGGGCTGGCCGATGCCGCCGTCACGAAGTACTCGCGGCCGTCGCCAAGGACGACACGCCGGGGCTGACCGCCCAGCGCTCGCTTCAAGTCAAGTGGGCGCGGCCGTCCCGCAGCTCGGCGCGAGCGCTTCGATCCTTTCGGCACCAATACAAGGTACCTCGCCCCCATTCCCCGCGCCCCGAACCAGCGGGCGCGGCCACCCAGCTCAGGCGACTTGGCCGACGACTGACCGGCGCGGGTCTGGCGCCACGGCGGCGAAGAAACGCGAGGTCAGCGGGTGGGCTAAGAGGAAGCCAACTGCCAGCCAGGCGGCGAACACCAGCGCAGTCAGCGCACCAGGCGACCATGGCGCCATAGTTTGCCAGAGCAGCACTATCAGACCCAGCCCGGCAGCGGCGAAGCGCGCCCAGGAACGGCCGCGGGTGAAACGAATCAAGGGGATCGTGAGTGGACACCGGCCGCTCCTGTGAAGACTGACTTTCTTAGGGGTGCTCAGACCCGCCTTTGGGGTCGAAGCTCTTAACAAGGATGCCGCATCGCCGATCGCAAAATGAGCGACTTTGCCAACGCTAGAACAAACGCAAACCTGGGCTTTCCTCGCCCCTCATTGCCTCATAATCAAGAATCAGGCAATCCAATCCCCTGTCCTGTGCCAACACCTGGGCTTGCGGCTTAATGGCCTGGGCCGCGAGGACTCCGCGAACCGGCGCCAAAGTTGAATCGCGTTTGAGTAGTTCCACATATCTGGTGAGTTGTTCTACTCCATCTATCTCTCCCCGCCGCTTGACTTCTACGGCGACAGTGCCCCCAGATGGGTCGCGCAACAAGAGATCGACCGGCCCGATGGCGGTCGCGTACTCGCGCCGGATCAGTCTCAACCCCGGTCCCACCAATTCGGCCCGCTCCGCCAGCAGGGCCTGGAGATGGGCTTCAACCCCGTCTTTGACCAAGCCAGGCTCGCTGCCGGAATCATCGCCCAACTGGACCTCGATGTCTTCGAAAACCTCAAACAAGGCGATCCGCAAGCAATCGTCCGTCTTGCGGTGGGCAACGCGCCAGACTTTGCTGACGCCTCCCTCCGCTTCAACTGCTTCTGGCTCCGACTCGCTCAAACGGCAAGGCGCGTTCATCCAGTTCAAGGGCTTATAGGAGCCGCCATCGGCATGGACTAGGACCGAGCCGTCGGCTTTGACCATGATCAAACGCCGGGCCGGGTCGAGGTGAGCACCAAGACGCCCGGAATAGTCAACCGCGCAGCGCGCCACCACCAGTCGCATCAGACCAGGCCCGCCTCCGCCTTGGCGATCAGGACTCGCAGGGCCGCTTGATCGACCAACTGAGCGAAGTCCGCGTCCGACTCGGCTTTGTCGATCAAGGCATCCAAGGCAGACCAAGCGTCATCGGCCGAGCCGAAACAAGCCACATCGCCGCCAGCCTCAACGAACCGGGTCACCCGCTCGCCCAGCCCTATACCGCCCACCGCCT
>JAIRNM010000277.1 GCA_031258055.1 Bifidobacteriaceae bacterium | reverse complement strand
GTGGGGGACGGCATAAACGATGCGCCGGTGCGTCGCGGCATCGGCTCCAGGGACGTCGTTGGCGGAGTCGACGCTTCGAACCGGCCCTGGTCAAACTAACGGTGAGCCGGACGGCGGCTGCCAAGCTGGCGGCCGAGGTGCGGGCTATGATCAGCCAGTCGGCTGACCCAACCGAACTGCTGACGGCCAAGGCCGACCCGCCCAAACTGACCCGCCGCTTGGTCCGGGAAGCCGCTGACAACTCGGCATCGTAGAGAGTCCCGCGAGATCTTTTCCCCTACGCTGCGTGCCGGAAAAGACTTTTGCAGGCGCCTCGAAAGGCAAGAGCCGGTACACCCGGCAACGTTCCATGTACCTGATGGCGCTCTGCGAGGGTGTCGGAGAGCGCCCTTCGCGACCCGTGCCGACGAGGCTCACGGCAACGCCTTGACCAGCGGAAACACGGCAGACAAGGGGCGGACTGGCTGCCCCCTGGGGAGGTCCTGGTCGCTTGTGTCGCGCTGGATCACCACGCGGACACCCGCTTACCGTTCGGGAGACGAACATCGGGCCGCAAGTCGAACGTGGACGGCCGGGCCAACAACGCGACCAGCAGCGGAAAAGCGAAGAACAGGTAGAGGAAGTAGCGCACCAGCATCACCGGCCCTAGGTACACGGTCAACACGATCAGCGCGAACATGGCCAGGGGCAGGCGCATGGCAGCGCCTCGGGCGCCGCGCCGCGCGACCAGGCCGCAGGCGAAGACCAGAAGCATAACCATTGATGCTGGCGACATCAGCCAAGACAGCACCGGCACCCGCGAAGTCGCGGGTGAACGGGACAGAGCCTCGTACAGGTTGCGAACGGCGGGCAGGGCCGACGGCTCATGCATCAGGCCGGGCTTTTCGGTGTAGAAGACGAAGTAATCGGTGATGCCCGGCCCGTGAATTGGGGTCGGGCTGCCAGGGAAGTTGTAGCCCGTGATGACCGCCCCGGGGTACCAGCCCTCGTAGGTGCCCGCCAGCGTGGCGTTGACGTAGACCGCTGGATGGTTCAATCCCACCGCCAGCCAGTCGCGCCAGAACTCGCTTTGATCGGCTTCGATTGCCGGGCTGTTCACCCCGTATTTCGGTGGGTCGGCGTTGGGCGGGTAATACCGGAGTAGGTGCCTTTGATCCGCCCACCACCGCTCGATCCGCTCTCGGTCCGCCGCCGAGACGTCATCGGCCAAGTTGTAGACCCGCGCTAGTTGTTGGATGGGCACACCCAGTTTGTCCTGGATAGGCGCCGGAACGTAATGGAGGACCAGCGGGTAAAGCACCTGGGTGGCGAATAGGGCCACCAGCGCCGGGGCGCCCAGCACCACCGCGGCCCGGCGCCGCTGTCCCCGCATCCGCCAGACCGCGAGCAAGGCGAACGGGATGTAGGCGTAAACCATGTTGACTCTCAAAGACAGCGCCGCCAGCGCCACACCCGCCAACAACCAAGCGAACCGCGCGTCCCAGCGGCCTTTGGCCAGGTCCACCAACAGCACCATCAGTGCCGTCACGGCGGCCGAGAACAGCACGTCCTTGGTGCTGCACAGAGCGAACATGACCACCGTGGGGAACAGGGCGTAGTACGCCAGCCCCGCTGCCACGGCCCACAGGGGCGCCTCCAAACGCGCCAGCTTCCCCAAGATCCAGGCGAAGACGGCGGCCACCAACAGCGCCTGGGCCCCGATCCAGACCGCGATCGCTCGGTTCCACTCGCCCGTCAGTCCGTACAGATACTTCACCCCGTAGCCGAGCAGTAAGACGTGGAGGGGCGGATGATGGGTGCCGACCCGGTCGCCCAGGACTTCGCTCAGCTCGTCGGTGGCGTCGTAAGCGAAGAAGCCGGGGTAGGCGGATAGCCAGACCGGTGCCCAGCACATCAGCAGGATCGCCCACCGCGCCGGGAACGCCCACCGCGCCGCTCGGCCGCGCGGTGCGGGCCCCGCTGCCCGGCTCCGCTCACCGGTCTCATCAGGGGCGTCTTGGCCGCCGATGCCGTCTGGCCTCCCGCCGCTCGCCTCCTGCGTGGTCGGTGACTTTCGTTGGTCGGACCAGTCGATAACGGCGTAAGCGAGGGCCACTAGCCCGGCGCCGACCACCGCACCGACCGCGATAGTCGCGTAGGTCTTGGGCGAGTCGAGTGCTACTGCGCCCCGTCGCGCTATTTGGCCGCCGAGAACAGCCACACAGGCGTAGATCAGGCCCACCAACCACGGCGCGACGTGCCGAAGTCCAGCGCTGAGAGCGGCACCGACCGTGACTATCGACCGCTGCACAAGACGCACGGGACTGAACTGTATCAGGGGCTGCCCATCCCTCCCCAAACTAGTTGACTTGGTTAACGGATTGCTCGCAAATGAGCCGAGTTTTCGCTTCTCAGGGTCCCCGCGAAACGTCCGATCTCAGGACGGTTCGGGGTGGTGGGGCCGAAGGGAGGAGATTTTGTGGGGCGTACTAGGCGGCGGACGGCATCGGACGCCAAGACCGTCTTGGTCGCCCTCGGACGGCTTCCCTTATGGTTAACCGTGTGCCTGACCAAAGCCCATATGATCGCCAAGTCGCGCGGGCGGCTTCGCTGGAGGAGAAGAACCGCCGGTTGACGCAATCGCTGGTTTCGGCCCGCCAACAATTGTCCGAGGCGCGCGGGCAGGTAGCTGATCTGTCGGCGCCGCCCAACACCTACGCCTTGTTCAAGGGCTGGACGGAAGATGGCACCGCGCAGGTCGTTCAGCAAGGCCGGCGTTTGCGCGTATCGGTGGGGCCGGAAGTGAACCGTGCGGCGCTGCTACCAGGCCAGACGGTGGTGCTGAGCC
>JAIRNM010000234.1 GCA_031258055.1 Bifidobacteriaceae bacterium | reverse complement strand
CAGATCGCCGCGCTCGGGGCACTGGTGCATGGACGGGCCGCCGTGAGGGCTTGCGGCGCCGATCGCGGGGCGGGCTCCATTGGCAAGCCGATCGCCGCGCTCGACGTGATCGACGCTTTGCCGGATACAATCGCCGAGTTATTGCGCCGCTGACAACCCTGGTGACAGGGAAACTAACGGTGCCGATAACGCCAACCAACTCAGATCGCCAACGAACTCAGTTCGCCAACAACCAGGACGGCCGTCATGCACAAAGCTCGCTTGACCATAGACCTTGACGCGATAGACGCCAACGCGCGCGAACTCAAGGAGCGGGCCAGCGGGGCCGAATTGATGGCCGTCGTCAAAGCCAACGCCTATGGCCACGGCGCTGTGCCGGTGGCTAGGAGCGCGATCGGCGCGGGCGCCACTTACTTGGGCTTAGCGCAACTGACGGAAGCGATCGAAGTGGCGACTAACCTGGGCGTAGATAAGCAGCAGGTCCGAATCATGGCCTGGCTCTATGGCCCGGACGCCGACTTCGCCAGCGCCATAGAGCGCGGTATTGAACTGGGGGTGTCCTCGCTGGCGGCGCTGAAGGCGATCGCCGCCGGAGCCCGGACGGCCGCTCTAACGGCCCAGGTTCACCTCAAACTGGACACCGGGCTGGGCCGCGCTGGTGCGGCTAAAGCCCAATGGGAAGACCTAGTCCGAGACGCTCTGGCGTTGCAAGCTGAGGGCGCCATCAACCTGCGTGGGGCCTGGAGCCACTTCGCCTACGCGGACGACCCAGGCAACCCTACGGTCGCCGCTCAGATTGAGGCCTTCGAGGACGGGCTGAGGTTGGCGCGGCGCCTCGGCGCGCGCTTCGAGCTATGTCACCTCGCCAATTCGGCGGCGCTGGTCACCGGCTTGCCGGTAACCTACGACCTCGTCCGGCCGGGACTGGCCCTCTACGGGCTGAGCCCCATTCCGCAAGTCGCCTCCCCGGTTGAACTGGGCTTGCGTCCGGCCCTCACCTTTGAGGCCTACCTCTCCCTGGTCAAGCCCGTTCCGGCTGGTCAGGGCCTGTCCTACGGACACGCCTATGTGACGGAGAGGGACACTATCACCGGCCTGGTCCCAGTTGGTTACGCCGATGGCATCTTCCGCGCCGCCACGAACGTGGGACCGGTTCGCGTCGGTGGGCGCAATCGGCGCATCGCCGGACGCGTTTGCATGGACCAATTCGTCTTGGACTTGGGCCCGGGGGCGCTTGAACGGGAAGGAGATCGAGTGATCCTCTTTGGCCCGGGGGACCAAGGCGAGCCAACGGTGCAGGATTGGGCGGACGCCGTCGGCACCATCTCGTACGAGATCACGACGCGCCTGCCAGCTAGCCTTGAACGCGTCTATGTCAGAGCTGGCCGCCCGGACGCGGGCATGGGCACGGCCCAGGACACGGCCGCGTGAGCCAGCCCGGCGTGGACGTTCCCCCCCAGCGGGCCGATGCCGCCCAACTTGCCGATGCCGTCCGGCGGCCTCGCGCCCTTCCCCTCAGGCAGCAGCCAATCCTTCTGCCCACGGCCGCCGACACGCGGGCACTGGGACGCGATCTGGCGTCCCAGTTGCGGGCTGGCGACTTGGTGATCCTGACCGGAGAACTGGGCGCCGGTAAGACCACTTTGGTCCAAGGCGTGGGGGAGGGGCTGAAGGTGCGTGAGCCGGTCACATCGCCCACCTTCGTGATTGCCCGCCATCATCCGTCGCTGGTGGGAGGACCGGGGCTGTTGCATGTCGACGCTTATCGTTTAGAAGGCCTTGAACAACTGGACGACCTTGACCTGGACGCCGAACTAGAAGATTCGGTGACCGTTGTCGAATGGGGTGCGGGGATAGCTGAAAGGCTGGCCAGTGATCGCCTAGAAGTCAGGCTGGAGCGGGTGCGCGGGATGGGGATGGCCGAGTTGGCCGGACCGGCCGAGGCGGGAACCGGTGATGAGAGGCGGGCCTGGGTTGACGGCATCGGGCAACGCTGGCGCGACACGGCTAAAGGTGGCGTGGGTTAGCTGGTTGGTGCGATCTCTTAGGCTTATGGGGTGTCCCAAGCCCGGCCCGTTCCCTTGAAACTGGCGTTGGCGCTGGCGATCGGGGCACAGCTTTCGGTTAACGCCGCCTCTGGTTTCGCCGTTAAGGCGTTCGAACTGGTTGGTCCGGCCGGATTGGTCCTTGCCCGGAACGGCCTGACGGCGGTGGTGCTGTTGGCGCTGGTCCGCCCGAAACTGCGGGGACTGAGACGGGCCCAGTGGGCGTCCGCGGCCTGTTACGGGTTGGCCATGGCAGTGATGAACTCGCTCTTCTATGAGGCGCTTGAGCGCCTGGCGGTGGGGCCAGCGGTGACCATTGAGATGCTGGGGCCGCTGGCGCTCTCGGTCATCTTGGGGCGGAGCTGGCGGGCCTGGTTGTGGGCGGTCCTGGCCCTAGCCGGTGTCGCCATGCTGTCCGGTTTTGACCTCGCGGGGGTCGGTGGGCTGGGGACGGTTCTTGCGCTCGCCGCTGGTGGCGCTTGGGCTTGTTACATTTTGGCGACTCGCTGGGTGGGCCAGGTCTGGTCCGGCGGCGAGGGGCTGGCGGTTGGCATGGCGCTGGCAGCGGTGTTCTCGTTGCCGCGCGGGTTGCCTGATCTGGTGGCTGGGCAGGTAGGGCTGGCCGGACTTGGTTGGGGCGCGCTGGTGGCCCTGCTTGGATCGCTCGTTCCCTATGGGCTAGAGATGGTGGCGCTGCGCGGCATTTCCGCCGCCACCTTCGGGGTAGTGACGGCATTGGCGCCCGCCTCGGCGGCGCTCTTCGGGTGGCTGATCGCTGGTCAGGCGCTCGGTTGGTGGGCGGCCGGGGGGATGGTGTTGGTGACGGCCGCTTCGGCCGGGGCGGCTTTAGATGAGGCGCGCGGGCCTTGAGCGCGCGTGGGCGTTGAAGGCGTGCCAGCTTTGACGGCCTGCCGAGTGGTCCGTGGCGATCGCGGCGCCAGTGCCACACCGATTAGGCTTGGCCAAGTGCGTGGTTCATCTCTGCCCGGCCCCGTCTTAGGTATCAGCGCCGCTGGCCCGAGCGCGGTTGGGCTGGTCGGACCCGGTTTGAGAGCGCGGCGCTTGGTCCACGACTCGCCTAGAGCCCATGTCGAATCCTTGGTGCCGCTAGTCGCCCAGTTGTTGGCCGAGGCGGGTTTGGAGCCGCGCAATCTGGCCGCTGTGGCGGTTGGGCGCGGTCCAGCGCCGTACACCGGTCTGCGCATCGCCCTGGCCAGCGCCCAAACCTTGGCCTTCGCTTTGTCGATCCCGGTTTGGGGCGTGTCAGACCTGGACGTTCTAGCGGCCGATGCCGCCGTCCAGCGCCGCCTCCAGTCCGGCGTTTCGATCCTCGCGGCTTTGGACGCCAAACGACGTGAGGTCTATTGGGCTCGCTACCGGGTGGATGCCGCGGGACGGATTGATGGCCTGACCCGGCTGGAAGGGCCAGGCGTTGGCCGGGCGGCGGCGGTTCCGGCGGCATCGGTCACAGTTGGGGCCGGGGTGGAGAAATACCTAGACGAACTCGGCCCGGTGACGCACGGGGAGATGGGGGTTGACCCGGTGGTGCTGGCCCGATTAGCGGCCGTTCGAGCCGCGCGGGGTGAGGACGTGTCCAGCGAGCCGCTGTACTTGCGTCGCCCCGATGTGTCGGCGCCTGGTTCGAATAAATGGGAGACCCGATGAGCCAACGGCCAGGAGACGCGGGTCCAGATCAGGCCGGACTGGTCCGCGTGGTCAGCGCTGGGGACCTGGATCGGTTGATGGAAATCGAAGATCTGGCCTTTGGCTCGGAGGCTTGGACCCGCGAAATGGTAAAAGCCGAGATCACAGGGCCGTACCGGCGTTACGTCGGGGCTGAAAGAGACGCCGGGCTGATTGGCTACGCCGGGGTCTTCTTGGGCCTGGACGCAGCGGAGATCATGACCATCGCGGTTGACCCGGCTTGGCGGGGGCGCGGCTGCGGTCGTCAGCTACTGGGCGCCCTGCTCGCGGCCGTCAGAGCGGCCGGTTTGGGCCGGGTCATGTTAGAAGTGGCGGAAGGATCGAACGCGGCCATCGGCCTGTATCGATCAAGCGGGTTCGAGCCGATTGGCCGCCGTCGCGCCTACTATCAGCCGTCCGGTCGCGATGCTATCGTCATGCGCCTCGACCTCGGGCGGCGCTGAAAGGCACTTTGGTTCCGCCTGCCTTCCGGCTGGTGGCACTCAACGCGTCCGGGATTCTAGCTGGGGGGACACGACTGGCGATAGGCTTGAAAGTTATACCTTAACCGAAAGGTGCCCCCATGGTGTTCGACCCCTCGCACGGCGAAGCAGCCGCTCGGCAGCTACTAGCTGATCCATCAACTTCCCCGGACGATCTCGCGAGGATCGCCGCTTCTTTCCCGGCCCTGCTGGCGCTGGTCGCGGCCCACCCGAACCTCCGGCCGGAGTTGGAATCGTGGCTGCGGCAGCTTCACCGATCCGACATTGATCAGGCCCTGGCCGCCCGCTTGTCGGCGCCGCCGCCGCAGAGCGCTGCGGGCGCGTTCACCGCCCCTGG
>JAIRNM010000230.1 GCA_031258055.1 Bifidobacteriaceae bacterium | reverse complement strand
GCGCCGAGCACTTGCCCGCTCAGCGGCCAGCGGTCAGGCGGCGCGGGCGCCACCGGCTCCACGGCCTCCGGGTTGGGCGGGCTCTGCGACTCGGCCGGAATCGCCGTCGGGGAAGCAGGCGCCGAGGCGGTGTCGGAGGGCTGGGCCGCGGGCAAGCCGGCAAGCTGGGGAGCCGCCACAGCTATGGCTACAGCGGTGGCGGCGGCAGCGACACCCACCGCGACGGCCACCCAGGCTGTTTGGGCGCGTCGGCGCAAGAGCGGCTCCGCTGCCGGTGCGTCGGGAACAGGATTGGCGGCTTTGAGGGCCGCGATGGCGGAATGGCGTTTCATGACTTGGCCTCCAGGGTTGAATAGTGCGATTTGAAAGCCGCGCGGGCGCGCGCCAGGCGCATCCAGACCGCAGCGGGGGAGCAGTCGAGGAGCGCGGCGCATTCGGCGCCGCTGAGGCCGTCCCAGTAGTGGGCCATCAGAATTTCGCGTTGCGGCGTCGGAAGCGCCGCCAGGGCCGCGTTGACGCGGACTTGCAGGTCGGACTGGTCGAACGGATCGGAAAGGGCGCCGGGCGTCGAGGAGCGGGTGAGTTCACCCGCCACGGCGGCGCGTAGGCGGTCGGCGCGCTCAGCTTTGCGGTAGGCATTGGCCAGTAGGTTCCTGGCGGTCACAAACAGCCAAGGCGCGTTAGGTAACGGGCCCTCGCGGCCCCGCTCCCAGGCAAGTCGGAACACCTCGGCGGCAAGGTCCTGCGCGGTCTGGGGGTCGCGGCAGCGCCTGAGCAGGTAAGCCTGGATTCGAGGGTGCTCGGCTCTAAACAGGTCGCTGAAGGCCCAGTCAGCGTCCCGTGTCGGTTCAGTGCCCGGCCTTGGCTCCCTCGTCACCGGGCCAACGGTAGCGGTCATGGCTGACTTCACAACCATTACATGTCCCCAGCCTCCCCAAACCTAACGGCGGCTCCACGCAGTGTTGCTCGTGCTGTCCGCGCGCAGCGACGGCATCGTACCCAAACTCATTCGCGTCTCCACGGGTTGCGGCTCTTTGTCGTCACGTTAAGCCCGGACCACTGGTTACCCGCAAGGGCGTCCAGTTACCGCGTGAAACCAAGGTTACCCAACCGGGTAAGTCTTGGGTGAGCGTGGCCGCTCCCGAGGCGCCTCTAGGCGCGCCGCGTATAGGTCCGGGCTGATCGCTGTCAGCCCTGGAACGTCCGCGAAGTCAGCGTCAGACGTGATGATTTCGTTGAAGCCGGCGGCGAGTGCGGTGGCGGCGTGCAGGGCGTCGCGTCCCCTGATTTGACTGCTCGTGACCACTAGGAGCGACCGGCGCATGACAGCCTCGTTCAAGGGGTGGCACACCACTAGGTCAAGGTAGTCTGCGGCAGCTCTGATCGCCTCTTCGCGCCCACCTCGGCGCATCCGGTGGAACAGCACTTCTTGCACGGCCTCAATGCTGGCGTGCAGTTCGATGCGCCCGTCGGTCGCCGCCCGCACTATCGCCCTGGAGGGCGCTCGGAGCGGGTGTTCTCCGCCGATGGCGTATAGGAGCACGGGACTGTCTACGAACACCGGCTCTGTCACAGGCCCGTCCTTCGCAATGTCTCATCCTCAATCGCGGCGGCTATCTCCATCCACTCGGGTTCCGGGGTCTCGGGGATTGGGCGCGCCAGCAACCGGAGGCCCGCAGCCCGGCGCCGCCGGGCGGCGCTGTCCAAGTGCCAGTCGATCGCGTCTCTCACCACAGCGGCGACGGTGCGGTCCTGGCGCTTCGCCTCTCTTTCGAGACGTGCCATTCGGTCAGAGTCCACGAGCAACTGGAGTCTCCTGTCGAGCACGGGCATGCTCATATGTTAGCATGCCCGTGCTCGCTCAGAGGGCGGCGGGGCGCGACGGTGTGGGTTGCGGTGTAGTGGTAACATGTTCTGCGAGCGCGTCGATCGCCGTCGATCAAGTGAACGGCCAGCCGCTCAATCCCCGGTCTGATTCGGTATCGCAGTCATGCGTGCCCAGATCGTTTAGCCAACAGACAAAAGGTTCATTAGTGACAACCACAACCGATAAGCCCCTTAGTGCATTGCGATTGGCAGAGTTACAGGCTCTGGCGGGAACAATGGGCATCAAAGTCAATTCCCGTATGCGCAAAGCCGACCTGATCGCCGCCATCGGCACAGGCAGGCCCGCAACCAGCCCGAAGACAGCGCCCGCCAAGAAGGCACCAGCGGAGACAGCTACCAGCGCCTCAGCTACCGTGGCCCCGGCAGTGGCCCAACCAGTTGCCGATGCCGCCGCGCCACGGTCCCGCGAACGTCGCGGTTCGGCTGGGCGCAAGTCAACCGGCCGCGAACCCACAGATGATCGCGCCGCTCGCGCGGCTGAAGCGGTAACGCTAGTCAAAGCCGACCTGGAAGCTACCAGCCGCCGTCGCGGCAGGCGGGCGAACGCACCGGCCGGCGCTCCCGCTAGCGCTGGCGGCGCCCCGCCAGCCGAAGCCGCTGAAGCGACGCCAACTGGCCGCGATGGCCAAGGTTCGTCCGCCAATCAGGGCGGATCAGAGGGCAAAGGGTCCCAGTCTGGTTCGGGCCGCCAAAGCTCGGCTAACGGCCAGGATCGCGGTGGCCAAGACCGGAGCGGCCAAGACCGAGGCGGGCAGGACCGAGGCGGGCAGGACCGCCACCAGCGCGGTTCTGACGATGAAGACCGTTCTGGGCGCCGCCGCGGGCGGCGCGACCGTTACCGGGACCGCAAGCAGCGCGGGCGTGGTGATGTCGCTTCCTTGGAGGAAGTCGAACTGCGCGATGACGACGTGCTCATACCGGTGGCGGGAATCCTCGACATCATGGACAACTACGCCTTTGTGCGCACTTCCGGCTACCTGCCGGGCAACAACGACGTCTATGTTTCGCTGGGCCAGGTTCGCAAGGCGGCTTTGCGCGAGGGTGACGCGATAGTTGGTGCTGTCCGCCAGACCCGTGAAGGCGAATCCCAGGGGCGCCAGCAGAAGTTCAAGGCCCTGGTGAAACTCGACACAGTCAACGGTATGGACCCGGAGGAAGCGCGCAAGCGGCCGGAGTTCGTCAAGCTGACGCCGCTCTATCCGCAAGAAAGGCTGAAGCTGGAGACCAGCGCTGAGAACCTGACGACCAGGGTGATCGACCTGATCAGCCCGATCGGTAAGGGCCAGCGCGGGCTGATCGTCTCGCCGCCGAAGGCCGGAAAGACAATGATCCTCCAGGCCATCGCCAACGCCATCTCCGTCAATAACCCGGAGGTCCATCTGATGGTGGTGCTGGTTGATGAACGGCCGGAGGAAGTGACCGACTTCGAACGCTCAGTCAAAGGCGAAGTGATTTCTTCGACCTTCGACCGGCCGCCGTCAGACCACACGATTGTCGCTGAGTTGGCGATTGAGCGGGCCAAGCGCCTGGTTGAGCTAGGCCATGACGTGGTGATTCTGCTGGACGGCATCACCCGGTTGGGCCGCGCCTACAACTTGGCGGCGCCCGCCTCGGGGCGGATTTTGTCCGGCGGCGTTGACTCCTCGGCGCTCTACCCGCCGAAGAAGTTCTTCGGCGCCGCCCGGAACGTTGAAGGCGGCGGCTCGCTCACCATTTTGGCGACAGCCCTGGTAGAAACTGGTTCGAAGATGGATGAGGTTATTTTCGAGGAGTTCAAGGGCACCGGCAACATGGAACTGCGGCTCTCACGGGGGCTGTCGGAGAAGCGCATCTTCCCCGCTATCGACGCCAACGCGTCGGGCACCCGCCGCGAGGAATGGCTGATGGGTGCCGAAGAACTCAAGATCAACTGGAAGCTGCGGCGTGTCCTGGGTGCCCTCGACCAGCTACAAGGGATCGAATTGCTCTTGGACCGGATGCGCAAGACCGCCTCCAACGCCGAGTTCCTGCTCCAAGTCAACAAGACCACGCCAGACATCAACTGACGGGCCGACGCGAAACCGTGAGCAGATATCAACTGATGAACCGCGCCGACGTCGCGGCCAAGGCAGGAAGCGGCCGCGACGTTGGCACGGAAGGCCGGTCCCGGCGGCATCGGGCAAAGACAGTAAGGCTGGAATAATCCGAGCGGCCGCCGCGTTCTGGCACAATACTTCAGGCGCGTCCGGTTCACGCGGCCCAAAAACCTAGGGCGGCGACCCGGCGCATGGAAGGAGAATCCGATGAAGAAGAATATCCACCCTAACTACGTGGAAACGACGGTGACCTGCACCTGCGGCAACACCTTCACGACCCGTTCAACCAAGAAGAACGGCGTCATCAACGCCGATGTGTGCTCCGCTTGCCACCCGTTCTACACCGGCAAGCAGAAGATCCTCGACACTGGCGGGCGGGTAGCCCGCTTCGAGGCGCGCTACGGCAAGCGGAAGGCTGAGGCCTCGAAGTAGCCAGGCGGCCCAGTCCATGGTTGACATTGCCAGTGCGGTCGCGCCGCTGGTCGCTGAATTGGATCAGCTAACCGCCCAAATGGCGGACCCGGCGCTGCATTCCTCGTCCGGCCGGGCGCGCGCCGTTGGGCGCCGCTACGCCCAGGTTTCGCAGATCGTCAACGCCTATAAGGCCTTCTCTGCGGCCAGCGGTGACTTGTCAGCGGCCCAAGAGTTGGCCGATGCCGACCCTTCATTCCGCGACGAAATTCCAGCTTTGGAGGCGGCCAAGGAGGCGGCGGAGGAGCAGCTAACGGAGTTGCTGGCGCCGCGCGACCCGGACGACGCCCGTGACGTCATCATGGAGATCAAAGCCGGCGCCGGGGGAGAAGAGTCGGCTTTGTTCGCCGGTGACTTGTTCCGTATGTATCAGCGCTATGCCGAGCGCCAGGGCTGGACGGTCGAGGTCCTTGACTCCAACGGGACTGAGTTGGGCGGCGTTAAAGACATGTCTCTGGCGATCAAGTCGCGCGGCGCCGTCCAGCCCCAAGATGGGGTTTGGGCGCACCTGAAGTACGAGGGCGGTGTGCATCGGGTGCAACGGGTGCCAGTCACCGAATCGCAGGGCCGGGTCCACACTTCGGCCGCTGGCGTGCTGGTCATGCCGGAGGCGGATGATCCGACCGAAGTGGAGATTGATCCGGCCGATATCCGGGTTGATGTCTTCCGTTCGTCTGGGCCCGGCGGCCAGTCAGTTAACACGACTGATTCGGCGGTCCGGATCACGCATCTGCCAACTGGCGTGGTGGTGAGCTGCCAGAACGAGAAATCACAGCTCCAGAACAAGGAACAGGCGCTGCGTATCCTGCGCGCCCGGTTGTTAGCGATCCGGGCAGAAGAAGCCGCCGCTGAAGCGGCCGAGTCGCGCCGCTCCCAGGTCCGGACGATCGACCGGTCGGAGCGCATCCGCACCTACAACTTCCCGGAGAACCGGATCGCCGACCACCGCACCGGCTTCAAGGCTTACAACCTTGACCAGGTGCTGGACGGTGACCTAGGCCCCGTAATCGAATCCGCCAAATGGTCCACAGGGACAGACTCTGTGGCTCACCGCTGACGCTCGATGAGCCAGGGGGAGCCAGGGGGACGTACTTGGTGGCTCACGACGTGAGCCACCAAGTACGCCCCCCGGCTCAGCGAGTACCAGATGCTGAGAGTATTCGGGTAGACGATTGCATCAGGCTTCCACATGTGATATTGGTCACCTTCTTATGATCCGATCACTTCCGACACAGGCGTGTTTTGCCTGCTTATCACAGTTTTCGAGCCAATCGCAGCAGCGCGAGCCGGTCGCCGACCGGTCGGATCCGCCCCCCTACCGGTCCTGATCGACTGCCCGGTTAGTTATTATTACTCAGAAGGCGGACAAACGGACGTCCGCCCAAATCAACGAGATGATCGAGGGAAATGTCCCATGAAAGTACGTAAGCTCTTGGCCGGAATTGGTTGCGCAGCGATGCTGGCCTTCGGAATGGCTGTCGGCGCGGTCGGAGCAGTCGCTCCTGCGCAAGCGGCGCTCGGAGACTGCGGAAACGGTAGCTGGGCGGCATGGAAAGACGCCGACTTCAAGACGGGCACCATGCTGTACTGCAAGGCTGGCAGCGTAAATGCCTATTCTTCTGCCGCCGACAACAAGGCGACTTCTATCTCCAACAAGATGGGCGGGTGGGTCGACTACTACGTCGATACTTATTACAACGGTGCACGCCTTGATATGCCCGCGTACTTCTCTCACAACAACCTGAAGAAGCAATCGTTCAACGACGTCATCAGCAGCACCAAGATCAGGTGACCGCGATGTCTCGTGTTTTCTGCTCACAGTGGGCTAGACGGTCCGAGACTCGACCTGGTCCGGGCGCGGGGGCGGCGCTGAGCCGCCCACGCGCCCCGCTAACAATGGCTTGTGTGGCTGCATGTGGCCTCTGGTTGGCGGCGGGGTGTGGAACTAATCCCGAATACGCTGGCCCCGCACCGGCGGTTGAGTTCGACTATTTGAATATGCAAACCCGGCTGCCGCAGACGAGTACGGTATGACCGCTGTAGAGCAGCGATTGCTGCACGGGGCGAGGCTTGTCGAATATCGTAGCTGCATGGTTGACGCTGGCATTGATCCAGCCTGGCTGGATCCTG
>JAIRNM010000159.1 GCA_031258055.1 Bifidobacteriaceae bacterium | reverse complement strand
GCGCCGAGGGAAGCGAAGACCTGGTCCAGGTTTTCCAGCAACACCACCCGGATCGCGCCAGCGACCGGCCCAGGTTCCTCCCGCCGGCCGATGCCGTCCATCAGAGCGCCGAAGTCCGTCACCGCCCACGGATCCTCAGGCAGCCAACTCAGCGTGAACCGTTTACCGAATCCCGGGAGCGCCCTGGCCCGGTGGTAGGCCAGGGATACCAGGTGCGTCTTCCCCGACCCGCGCGCGCCCAGCACCAGGGTGTGCGCCAGCCGTCCCGTCTCGCCCGCGTCCCGGACCCGCCCCATGATCTCGTCTAACAGTGGTTCGCGGCCCACGAAAAGGTCTTCAAGCGTCTCTTTGGGCAGCAGAGAGGGCGTGAACCGGGCCCGTGTCACCATGTTGGCGCCGCCCGGCGGCGAGCCTGCCAGATGACCCTCAACGGAGGGTGCCTCCACCAGTACAGCGACGTGTCCGGATCGAAAGCCAAGTAGTGATCCTCGCACAACAGGTCCAGCAACCCGCGCGCCTCGCGCGGGTCAAGGCCGTGTGATTCGGCGAGCAACGGGACGACTTCGGTACCGGCGGACGGAGCCCGTGCCAGCAAGTCCAGCACGTCCTCAGCCGCCACGGCCCGGTCCCCATAACGGGTGTCAACCCGGTCCAACAGAGGAGTCCAGTTGGCGCCCAACGCCACGTCAGACGCGGCGTCGCGCAGCAATAGTTCCGCGGCGGTGCGTGTCGCAGACCGGGCGGACCCGCTCTTTCCGAGATACTTCACCAGCAATTCGAGGACGAACGGGATTCCGCCGCTGACGCCTGCTAGGGCGTCGGCCTGCTCGGCGGTCGGCGTCAGGCCGATTCCGAGCAGCAACGATTCGGCGAGCCAGCGCGACCATTCGCCGCTCAAAGGCGGCAGCTCCACCACACCCAAGTCGTTGATGGCGGCTGTCCCACCCAAGCGGGAGGTGACATGGTGAAAGCCGACCGATCCGGTCAAGACCCAGCGCACCCGTTGCGAATCGTCCGATTCTCGCAGGGCGCGAAGGAGGTTGAGGATGTCCTTCGCGGTTTGGACGCCGTCGTTCTCGGTGATCGCCTCAATGGCGTCGGGGAACTCGTCCCACATGATGGCGAGCCGCGTGTCGCTGCCCTCAAGACTCCGGCCGAGGTTCCTCAGCACGCTCCGGAGCGCCGCCACCGGCTTACCGCGCAGATCCTGGCGCAAAGCAACCGTGACGCCCGGCAGACGGACGTCCTCGACGGGCTCAACCAGGGCCTTCAGCGCCTCGGCGAGCTTCCCGCGGCGCCCGGTGTGCTTTTGCAAGGCCTCAAGGGTCAAATCAACCAGGTCAGAGGCGGACCTGGCGTCCTGCACCGAGGTCCTCACACAGATCCAGCCCTTCGGCGCGCGGTGTTCCGCCAGGCGCAGCAGCGTTGTCTTGCCCGACCGGCGAAACTCGGTCAGCCGGACTGAGTGCCTCTCAAGTTCGGCCCACAACTCCGCCACGGTCTCGTCGCGGCCCACGACGTCATCCAGTGGGACCCTCCCCCCGAAGGTCACGGCCATCGATCGCGGTTCCGGCAGTGGGTTCATGTTCGCGCTCTTCCCTCGGCTACGGCCGGCCTAGATGTACGGCAAACGCGCCGCCCCCCAGAACTATACGGCAAGACGGACGTACAATCCAAGCCTACGGCAATCTTGCCGGATATCCGGTTCGGTCGGGTTGGCGGGCCCATGCAGAAGTGCCGACCGTTTGATAGCTGAGGCCGGCGACGTGCACCAGGAGGACTCCGGCAGGGGCTGGCGGCGGCCCAGTTCCGGCGGGCAGCATGGCCCCCAAGGTGGAGGCCGCCTGCGACTTCGTGGCGGGTGCCACGGCCCGCGCCGCGGTCATCACCGCGCTGGAACGCGCCTCGGAAGCCCTGTCCGGCGCCGCCGGTGCCCTGTGCATCGTCCCATAACCGCCAGGCGCACGATGCCGTCTCCCCGCCGCACCGCATCGTCCTCGGGGGAGCGGGCGACGGGAATCGAACCCTCGACCTCCGGGACTGCAAACGCGGGGATGGCAGTTTCCTACCGGTCCGCTCACGGCCAGTTTTGGCCTCATCGCATTGACCCGGGACGATGCCGTGGGTCCAGGTGACGGCATCGTCCGCCAATTCCCGGAATTGGCTTTGAACCCAAATCCCCCGTGAAAGCCAACTCCGGACAGCCCAATTGGGCGCGGCCACCCACTCGCCGGGCCGACTTAAGCGCAACGGCTCTAACGGCGCCTACGGTTGGCGCGCCAGCCGCGCCAGAGGGTGCGGAGGATTCCAAGCACCACCTTGTCATCCACCAGGGCGACCATCTTGCAAAGCTCGCCTGGCTTGATGTGTATGACTTCCGGCATAGCGCCCAACAGAATGGTCTTGACGACGATGTCGCCACCCTTGGGACGCACGGCGCTGATGACCGCGAGCTCGCTGCCGCTCTTGTTGAAGAACTCGGCCCGCTCGGCATGGACCAGGAAGGGCAGCATCAATGCGAACAAGGTAGCTGCGACGGCCCCGGCTAGAAGCGGGACCAACCCGACCAGCGCGCCAGCGACAACTGAGGCCACCCCGGCTCCGATCGTGGCCAGCCCGGCAGCCAGACCGACAATGGCCGGCGCCTGGCGGTCGCGCCGCCGCACGCTAAGGATTGCCACTGCCAACACCACTACGCCAGTGCCCCCGGCAACGATGGCCGCAGCGAACGGCAGACCCGGCAGCCAGGCCGATGCCACCAGCAAGGCTCCCAGCAGCGCGCATACCGCGCCCAACAACAGGATCATGTCTCATTCCTTCCCCGTACTGCCGCGCCGCGCCCCGGCCAGGGCGACAAGGTCCCAGGGGGAGGCGGCGCGGACAGCGCATCACTCAGAACAGCTCGTCGAAGTCCATGCCCAGGTCAGCCATCACCGCCTGCGCGGTGGCACGGCCGCCCATCGTCAATCCACCGCCGGGGTGCAGTGCCTGGCCGGACAGATAGAGACCGTCGATCGGCGTGCGGTATTGCCCCAACTCCGGCACTGGCCTGTACGACAGGTACTGGAACATGGCGGCTAGCGGCCCGAGCACCTGCCCATGCACCATGTTCTTGTTCCGCCGCTCGTAGTCCAGCGGCGAGATCACGGCCCTCCCCAGGATGTCAGCTTCCGTCAGATTGGTGGTGAACTCCAAGAAGCGCTGGACGATGCCGTCCGCCACGGTTTCACGCAACTCATCCCACTTCTCGGGCGGGGAGCCGTCGACCCGGTAAGGCACGAATTGCCAGAGGTAACCCACGCCTTTCCCAGCCGGGGCGCGCGAGGGATCCGCCCGGTGCTGAAGAATCGTTAGCATCCGCTCGGGACGCGGCACATGTCCAAGCCGTAGGTCGTAGAAGTATTGCCGTAACCGCCCCAGGTCGGCTGGAAGAAGCCCGAACAAGGTGGCGCGGCGCGTGGACTCATCGCCGCCGATGAACTCGGGATCTTTGGCGAGGGCGAGGTGAACCATTTCGCCGACGAAGTACGGGTCCGCGATCCGATCGATCCGCGCGCGCAGGCCTGGGTCGAGCGGGCCGTCGAGCCACTGGTTCAGTGTCAGCCTGGGGTCGACGTTTGATACGACCGCCTTGCGGGCGGTGAACACCTGGCCATCGGCCGTCTCGACTCCGGTAACGCGACCGTCAGGCGCGATGAGGCGCACCACCTCTCGACCCGTCAGGATGGTCCCGCCCGAGCCCTCGATGGCCTTGGCGAGCGAGTCGGGCAACGACTGGATACCGCCGCGGGGGAAGGCGGAGGCTACGCCGAGGGTGTGCATTGAGGCCACCATACTCAGGATGTAGACTGCCGAGCCGCCGGCCTCCGGGTCCACCATCGCCTCACTCGGGTAGTTCAATAGGTAGATCAGGGTGTGCGGGTCCTCAAACCAAGGCGACACCAACTCCCAGGCGGACATGAACAACAGCTTCATCAGCTCTTGGCCCTGCGGCGACTGGTCAAGTTGGTTCAGCATCAGGCCCATCTTGGGTGGCGCGTTGAACATGCCCGCTTGGATCACGGAGAGTAGGGGCGCCAGATACTGCTGGAACTCCTTGTATGCCTTCGCGTCGCGCGGCGAGAACTTGGCGATGTCCGCGCAAGTGCGGTCCACGTCGTCGTAGACACCCAGCGCGGTGCCGTCCTCGAACACGTTCGTCAGAGATGGAGCGGGAGCCATGATCGGCTGGAAGCCGTACTTGCTCAGCAATCCCAACTCGTCATCGGTGATGGCCGGGTTGGCGAGGGCGAAGTTGAAACCGGTGGACGCCACGTCGTGCTTGAACCCAGGTAAGGTCAACTCCCTCGTGACGGAGTTCCCCCCAATGGTCGGTTGGTCCTCTAACACCAGTGTCGTCAAACCCGCTGCGGCAAGATATGCGGCGGCTGTCAGCCCGTTGTGCCCCGCACCGACAACGATCACGTCGTATTCGTTTTGCGCCATTTGTCTTCCTTTCCGTCGACGCTGTCGCAAACACGCTAATGAGACAGCCACGTCCAGGGGAATCGGGCAATCGCAGCAATGAGTTTGGCCGCCACGGCCTAAGTTGTCGCGCCAAGTCGCGTCACGGCAATGCTCCCTACGTCGATTGGCGTAGTCCGCCGTCGCACTCCTCATGTGGCCCGGGCACGACGACAATGCCCTCTTTCAGGGCGTACATGATGAGTTCGCGGACGTTGTGCACGTCCAGCTTCCGCATGGCGTTCTGGCGGTGTGTGCGCACCGTCCGGACGCTGATGAACAATTCGGCGGCGACCTGGTCGACCGGCTTCCCGCTAGCGATAGCTCTGACCACGTCGCGCTCCCTCGCGGTCAGGCTGTCGTCCGGGCGGCGGCGCCGTCCCACCAGGGCTTCGACCGCGGGGGCGGTGACCTCTGCCTGGAGGTAGTTGTGGCCCGCCGCCACGGCTCTGATGGCGGCCGCTAACTCGCCCGGCGCGGCGTTTTTCAGAAGGTAGGCTGCCGCTCCGGCAGCCAGCATCTCGGCCACCTGTTGAGGCTCTTTGTGCATCGTCAACACTACGATTCGGACGGTCGGATGGCTCCGCGCCAGCTCTCTAGCTGTGGCGTAGCCGTCCATCCCAGGCATCGAGAGGTCCAACAAGACCACGTCGGGCACAGTAGCCCGAACCGCCTCGAGGGTTTGCGCGCCGTCCGCCGCCTCCGCCACCACCTCAAGGTCGGGCTCGAAGTCGATCATCAAGCGGAGTCCGTGCCGCACCAACTGGTGGTCGTCCGCAATTACTACCCTGGTTACCACGGGTTGACCCCCACCTCACCTGAGAAGCCGGATCGGCCGATCACGAGGCTAGGCCCAGTCCTTTTCTCTCCAGCG
The DNA here is from genome assembly GCA_031258055.1 of Bifidobacteriaceae bacterium. Taxonomy (GTDB): domain Bacteria; phylum Actinomycetota; class Actinomycetes; order Actinomycetales; family WQXJ01; genus JAIRTF01. The sequence continues at coordinate 1,615 of JAIRNM010000159.1, read as the reverse complement.
CGCTGCGCGGCGGTTCCTTCGTTCCCGGTCAGCCCAGGACCCGCCATCGTCAAGAGAACCTCGGCGCCGCCGTCGGCGCCAGCACGGATAGCCAACTCCCCTCCTGCCACTTCGGCGCGCTCACGCATACCCCTCAAACCCACGGCATCAGGCGCCTCCAGCGACCCACCCGCAGGCAGGCCGACGCCATCGTCCGTTATCCGAAGGTAGCGGCCCCGGTCGCCGTCGCCCGCCTCGACCCGGACTTGCCGCGCGCCCGAGTGGCGGACCACGTTGCTCAACGCCTCTTGCACGATCCGGAATACCATGATCGCGGCTTGCCCTGGCAGACGGTCCAGCCAATCGGATGAGAAGTCGAGTTCGACGGCCACGCCCGTCGACCGCACGGCTCGCTGGGCCTGCCATTCGATGGCGCGGGCCAAGCCCAAATCGTCGAGAATCGCCGGGCGCAAGGCGCTGGCCAGGTCGCTGGTCGCCTCCATCGCCGCCCGCACCTCGCGGTCGACCTGGGACAGGTACTCATCAAGGTGTTCCAACTCGGGGGCGCCTTCAGCCGCGCGCCTGAGCACCCTGAGTCCTCCGAGCAGCGCCGTCATTGTCTGGGCGATCACGTCGTGGAGTTCCCGCGCGACCCGGACGCGCTCATCCTCCTGCGCCGCGATGATGCGACGCAAGAGCTCCTGGGTCTGTGACCGTTGAGCACGCAGCTCGGTAAACAGAATGGAGTTGTCCAGGGCCATCGCCATCGCATTGGACGCCATTTGAGCCAGAACGCCAAGTTCCCACTCGGTGAAGGGCGCAGTTTGCCCGCGGTGGTCCAACTGGATGGCACCTATAACCTCGCCCCGGGCCGTCAGTGGGGCACAGATGACCGATTGGGCGGGCGGCAACAGGGAGGCAACGCTCCTGATGGCGGCCCGGTCACCGGGGTTGACCGTCTCTATGGCAGCCTCCACCTGTTCTGGAGCGGACCACAAGAGCGGGCGCCGCGCCTGGTAGACCAGGCCTGGTCCGCCCTCGCCTGGAGGCCAGCGCAGATCCATTACATGGGGTAGGTATTGCTCGGAACACGCCACCGTGCGCAAGACCTCGTCCGCCCCCTCGCGCACGGCAATGAACCCGGCGTCGGCCTTGTCGAACATGTCGATTGCCCGCTCTAGGATCACCTGCATGACCCCTGGGTCCGCCGGGTCTACGGCCAGGCGAGCGGTCGCGTCCAGCATCGCCAGCGCCTCATCCAGGCTGGGCCCGCCAGCGGCTGATGACGGCGAAGCCGCCATTGGTAGCCAAGGGTACAGAGCCGAAGTTGGCCCGTTTCCCCGTCCCCCTTTCAATCCGTCCGTGCAGTTATCCCGCACCCGGTTTGCAGACGTTCTTCTTGACATCATTACGCTACCTTCGGGCAGCGGATGGCGCCAAGCGATTCATGCAACCGATGGAAATGGAACCACTCCTCGGCCGCGACTGCGGGCCTCCCGGCGCGGGCCCTGAGTGAGTTAGTGTCGGTGGTTGGTGATGGGTTGTTGGTTTGGGTCGAGCCAGGGTGGTGGTGTGAATTGCCAGTGGCCGTTGTCGTTGAGGGTGAGTTTCCAGGGCGGGTCGCCATCGCGGGGTG
>JAIRNM010000130.1 GCA_031258055.1 Bifidobacteriaceae bacterium | reverse complement strand
CTCGAATGCCTGCGCGGAGCGAACGAACTCGGCGCCACTGTCGTAGTCATCACCCATGATCTGGCCCTGGCCGGGCTGTTCGACCGTCAGATCCATGTCTTGGACGGCGAGGTGACGGCATGAAGAATCCGCTGCGCAAGCTTCGGCGCCGCTCCGGCCGCCGCACCGGCCCGGACCAGCCGACGGCCGCGACCCAAGTCTTGCCGGAAGTTGGCGGGAGGTCCGCTAGCGACGGCATCGGGCGCAAAAGACGGCGGCATCTGCGCCCAACCGATGTCATCGCTACCGCCACGCTCGGTCCTAGGACCAGGCTGGTGCGGGCCGCCCTCTCGGCGCTGGGGATAGCGATCGGGATCGCGGCGCTGGTGGCGCTGCAGGGGATTCCCGCCTCGCAGCAGGCTGAGACGCAGGCGGAGATGGAACGCCTGGGCGCTAACCTGTTGGTGGTCTACCCCGGACGCGAATCGTCCAATTGGGATTCGGCGACCATTCCGCTGCCAGACACCGCGCCCGCCATGGTGAACCGGATAGGTCCAGTCGAAGCGGTCCTGACCCGGCGCGACTTGACTGACGTGCCGGTCTACCGCAATAGCTTGATCCCGGAGGGACAATCCGGCTCGATCAGCGCCGCCATCGCCGACGGCAATCTGCTCGGCACCTTGAACGTGGAGATGATGGATGGCCGTTGGTTCGACGCGGCCAGCCGGACCTTGCCAACCGCCGTGCTCGGAGAGGGAGCGGCGCGGCGTCTGAGCGTTGGCGTTGGCTCCCGAATCTGGGTCGACAATCGCTGGTGGGCGGTTATAGGCGTGCTAAACGAACTCGAACTGGCCCAGGAAATGGACGCGACTGTGTTCCTGGCCCCGGATTTCGCCGCTGCGCTGTACCCCGACCAGGTGATCGCCTCAATCTATGTGTCATCCACCCACGGCAAAGCGGCGGCTGTGCGACGGGTACTGGCCGCCACCGTGAACCCCGCCAATCCGCGTGGCGTAGATATAACTAGTCTGTCTGAGTATTACCAAGCCTCACAAATGTTCGAGGAGTCCTTCCGCACTCTCTCGCTTGGACTAGGCGCCTTGGCTTTGTTGATCGGCGGGATTGGGATAGCCAACACGATGGTCGTAGCGGTGATGGAACGGCGCGGTGAAGTCGGCCTGCGCCGGGCGATGGGGGCCAGAACCGGCCAAATCGCCATGCAATTCGTCCTTGAGGCCGGTGTCATCGGCTTGGCTGGGGGCGTAATGGGCGTTGCCCTAGGTTCCTACGCGACTTACCTCTTCACCGCCGTCAACCACATGGCTTTCGCCGTTCCTTGGTGGGTGATCGCCGCTGGCCCCGCCATTTCAGTGGTGATCGGCGCCCTGGCCGGCCTCTACCCCTCCCTCAAGGCCGCCCGCGTCTCCCCCACAGTAGCCCTGCGCGCCATCTAGACGCCAAGCCCGGCCGGTCCCGCCGGGAGGGTGCCGATGCCGCGCTAAAGGCCGGGCCTCGTGGCGGCATCGGCCAAGCTTGCCTCATACCCCGGCCACGGCAACGGGAGGCTATTTGGCTTTGGGACGGCGCTCCAGGGAGGCCGCCACGTCCGGCACGTAGTGGTTCTCGACCTCTCGGGGCGGGCGGTAATAGTTCATCGGGGCAGGGCGGTCGGGAATGTCCAGCGGCTGCGGCTCCAGGTGCTCGTAAGGCACGGATGAGAGCAGGTGGGCCATGACGTTGACGCGGGAGCGCTTCTTGTCCTCCGATTCGACGGTGTACCAGGGCGAAGAGATCGTATCCGTGGCCAAGAACATGTCGTCCTTCGCCCGCGAATAGTCCTCCCAGCGGGTGATCGCGGCTAGATCCATCGGGCTGAGCTTCCAGCGCCTCAGCGGGTCCTTCATCCGGTCGCGGAAGCGTCGCTCCTGTTCCACGTCAGAGACGGAGAACCAGTACTTGCGCAGCATTATGCCGTCTTGGATGAGGAGATCCTCGAAGATTGGGACCTGGCGCAGGAAGAGCTTGTACTGCTCCTGGGTGGCGAAGCCCATCACGCGTTCGACCCCGGCCCGGTTGTACCAAGAGCGGTCGAAGATCGTTATCTCTCCCGCCGAGGGCAGATGGGCCACGTAGCGCTGGAAATACCACTGGCCCTGTTCGCGCGGAGTCGGCTTGGGGAGAGCCGCGACCTGGCAGTAGCGCGGGTTGAGGTACTGCGTGATCCGGGCGATCGCACTGCCTTTGCCAGCGGCGTCACGCCCCTCGAAAATGACCACTAGGCGTCTGCCTTCGCGCCTGATCCATTCCTGCATTGTGACCAGCTCGCCTTGGAGACGGTAGAGCTCCTTCTCATAAGCCTTGGAGGAGAGTTTGGCCGGTTTCTGGGGGTGCGGTTCGTGGTTGGGGATAGGCGGTACGGTCATGGATAAAGCGTAACCGCGTCCAGCCCGGTCGGCGCACCCCAAAGCGGGTGCTGGTCCGGTCTCCGTTGGTGGTCGCGCCGAGCCGACCGACAGACCTGTCAAGCGGGCAAACCCGCAGAAATACCAGCCGCTTAACCGCGCCCAGAGCGAACATTCCGTTTACAACCGGTCCCTTCCGGCGTTGCCAAATGACCTCTCTGGCAGTGATGCACGCTGCGTTTTAGGCCGTCAAACGCGAATTCCCGGTAATCCAGATAGGTTCGCCTCGGGCGCAGCGGAAAAAGTGTGTCGAACATCACAGGTACCGAAGTCTTGTCAAACTGGTGAGAGTGTGTGAATCTAAGTGGCGGAAGTTTTCAGTCGTGCACCCAATGCACCCCGTAGTTCAGACCTAAAGGAGTTTCAATGGATTGGCGCCATGCTGCCGCTTGCCTAGATGAGGACCCAGAGCTTTTCTTCCCCATCGGCAATACCGGCCCCGCGTTGCTTCAGATTGAGGAGGCCAAGGCCGTTTGCGCACGCTGCGACGTGGCTCCTTCTTGCCTTGAGTGGGCAATTAACAACAACCAGGACTCCGGTGTTTGGGGCGGGTTGTCAGAAGATGAGCGGCGCTCCCTCAAACGCCGTAACGCGCGGGCCCGTCGGGCGGCTTGACCTGCGTTTTCGCTCGAATTAGGGCTAATACACTTAATCTCCACAAAATCTCCAAGAATGGGCTGCTGCGCTGGTAGCGGCCCATTCTTGTGTCATCACCACCGTCACCAAACCGCCAAAGACCAGACCCTCACAGGGCGGGCTTCCAAATACCCAGACGGACTCAGGCTCTCCGGTAGATCGCTGTGACTCAAAACGGCTGGCTCGCTGTCAGCCGACATCCTTTTGTGACGCCGGTCACATTTAGCGGCGGAGCGGATGAGGAGATACTTGATTGTTCCATGCTTTATGAAACAATTCTTGGCCTCCACGAAATGTTCTTGCTGTGTTCTCCCTATCACCTGTGGTCGCTTTGAACCAAACCGAACAGCCAGCGCCGACTCGCTAACACGGAAGTGAACCGCTTGAGGATCGCGGAGTTCCCGGTCATCCTCGCGCGCGATAACAGGAGGACGGTTCGTGTAGTGGTGCCGAAGAGCCAGATTCCCTAGGCCCTTCTAGCGGCTGTGCCTGGCAACTACCGCAAAGTCCGGGGGAAGAGTTCCTCTTCCCCCTCAATAATGCAATCCCGCATCACGGACGAGTCGGCGTCTATGCCCAGGTCAGCAGCGATTTGCTCAGCGTTGATGCTAGTCGGATAGACGCCGGTGCCGACATCTGAGAGGCATTCGGTGACATATTGACGCAGCACCGGCTCCATGAACTCTTCATGTGTGACGTCGTATGCCGCGCTCAAGTAGACGGGGTCCAGATCCTCAATACAGCCGTTAATCGACTCGTCGAAGCCCAGACCACCCGGGGTGTCCGGCGCTTCCGCCTGAGGGAACTCCCACCAATAGCCGTCAAATCTCCCGTCGATTGGGCTGACACGGGGCTCAGCGATGACTAGGCGCAGCCCGGTCCGATCCATGCAATCGCGCCAGGCCTCGTGCGCTATCTCCAAGTCATGCCAGGTGACTTCGCCGTCCTCCATCAGGTTGAGCGCCCAATAGTCTTCCGCCCGGGCGGCTCGCAACAAGCCGTCGAAACTCTCCAGATCACCATATGCATCGCCCTGGCGCGGCAGCAGCGGCGCCAGCCACACCGCCAGCAGTCCCAGCACGATAAGGGCGAAAGGCGGCACCGTCCCACCCAAAACCTCCCACCTTCCACTCCGCTGCCCGCTCTGGCCTTCTTCGGTCGTGCGAGCCACGTGCCGCTCACTTCGGCTTACATGAACAGGCTCGGGCTTCATCCCGGCAACTCTACGGGAGAATCCGTCCCGGGCTGTCACACCCAGTTGGAATGCCTGCAAGACATCGACTGAAGCCAAAGGCGACGGCCGCACAGCGGCGTACGCCCAGGTTGGCGGACCACGTATTGGCGGAACGACTCGCCCGCGCCACGATCTTCATTTGGCCTAAGGGGCGTCCATGGGCGTCGGTGCTCATTTCGCTTCGTTTCGCTGGCGTTTGTTATTGGCGCGGTATTGGTTTAGGTGGATCGGTTGGTTTAGCAGACGGTTTTGATGATGCTTTGGGTGGAGTAGGTTTGTGTCCTTGGAGGATGAATCGGTGGTGGATGATGGGTTGTTGGTCAGGGTCTAATTCGGGGGGTGGAATGAATTCTGGTATGCCGTCTTGTCTAATACCGATCCGCC
>JAIRNM010000085.1 GCA_031258055.1 Bifidobacteriaceae bacterium | reverse complement strand
GCCGCCCTTGTGCCGACCTGCTCACCGCCATGATTCTCGGCCATCACCGGCCACCTCCGTCTCTCCTATGAGACACAGGTACCTTTACATCCCCACGGGGTGTCGTGTCCCCAGTACCTACACTCGCCGAACTCGACCGAGTGGCTGAAGCGGTACGCGCCGTGCGAACACGCAAGACCGCGGCCCGCGTCAGGCGAACCATGTCGCAGATGCTTGACCCCCGCCTCTACTTCCGGGTGCCGTCCATCAACAAAGACGACGCCATTAAGCTGATGTGCGATCGGATGGCGTCCGAAGGGATGGTCGACGACTCCTTCCTTCAGGACGTGCTGGAACGCGAACGACTCTCACCGACGGCCTTCGGCGGCTCGATCGCCATTCCCCACTCGATGTCCATGAATGCCAGATGCACCGCCATCTCAATCCTGATCAGTGGGGAACCGATCACATGGGGCGAATCGCGAGTGCAACTGGTTGCACTCTTCGCGCTTGCGCCAAACGGTAGGCATGTCTTCCGCGATGTGCTCGACAAGTTCATCGCGACTCTCTCCGACCCCGCCAGAATCACAGCCCTGGTCACCCACTCGGCAAACTACGACTCGTTCATGCGCGCGCTGATGAATTGTCTGGACAGTTGACTGTGCTTCCGCACTCGCGGAACCGGTGATATTGGCGCCCGGGGCCGACCCCGGGACAGGATTGCAGTATAAGGCACACCGGATGAGCTGCAAGGAGGAACAGATGAACGTCCTACTCGTGTGTATGGCTGGCATATCTACAAGCTTGCTGGTCAACAACATGCGGAAGTTCGCCGCGCCGGAGGACAAGATTGAGGCGCGTCCCGTTGCGGACCTTGACGAGGTCATCCGCGACTACGACACCATCCTCCTCGGCCCGCAAATCAGGTTCCGGCTGGCAGAGGTGGAGAGTCGGGCGTTACCTCTCGGCAAGCCGGTGGGCGTGCTCGACATGCGCCTCTACGGCACGATGGATGGCAAGGCAGCGATGGACTACGCGCGGTCCCTGCTCAACTCCCCGCCCCGGCCTGCCACCCCAAGCCTCTAACACCCCCGCTGGCCGTTGGTCGACGCAGCCGGAACTCCCCGTGTGCCACACGGGAGACCGAATAGGACGGCTCGCCGACTTCAACCGCGAGCGCGACAACCGAAACCAAACAGAACTCGAGGAGATAATTGTGAATTCACACAACCCGACCCCCTTCCCGCCCAACTTCCTGTGGGGCGGTGCGATGACGGCCAATCAAACCGAAGGTGCGTACGATCAGGGGGGCAGAGGGCTATCTGTCAACGACGTACTGCCCCGCGGCGCGATGAGCCCCGAACGGACGCCGACGCCCACCTCGGACAATCTCAAGCTGACCGGGATCGATTACTACAACCGATTTGCCAACGACATCGCCCTGTTCGGAGAGATGGGCTTCTCGGCCCTACGATTCTCCATCGCCTGGAGCCGAATCTTCCCCCAAGGAGACGAAACCGAACCCAACGAAACAGGCCTCGTCTATTACGACCGGGTACTGGACGAACTCGAACGCCATGGAATTGAGCCCGTGATCACCGTCTCCCACTACGAGACCCCCCTTCACCTCGCCGCAGCCTACACTGGCTGGGCGAATCGAGAGCTGATCGAGTTCTACGGGCGGTACGTGCGGGCGCTGTACGACAGATTCGCGCATCGGGTCAAGTATTGGATTCCGTTCAACGAACTCAACTCCGCTGTCATGCCGTTGCAGACCATGCCGATGGCTTCCTTCATGTGCACGGGTATCACGGCCCCTGCGACGAGCCCTTCCGAACAGACTGTCTTCCGAACCGCGCACAACGAACTGGTCGCATCCCAATTGGCAGTGAAGATTGCCCACCAGGATTACCCGCAGATTAAGGTCGGTTCGATGATCGGAGCCCTGCCCTTCTACCCCGCGACGCCGAATCCCCAGGACGTCCTCGCTGCCATGGATGCAGACCGCAGAAACCTCTTCTTCATCGACGCCGCAATCAACGGCAAATACCCCGGATACCTGGCGCGATACCTGCGGGACAACAACATCACGCTCGACATCACCGACGAAGACCGTGAGATTCTCACCCACACGCCCGACTTCATCGCTTTCAGCTACTACATGAGCGCCTGCGCCAGCGCAGACCCGAAACTTGGAGAGGGCGGCGCGTTCGGCGGCGGAATCGTCAACCCGCACCTAGCGGCCTCAGACTGGGGCTGGCAGATCGACCCCGTGGGACTGAGGATTGTCCTGAACCAATTTTGGGACCGCTGGGGCATCCCGTTGTTCGTGGTCGAAAACGGGCTTGGGGCCAAGGACGAACTGGTCGAGGTGAACGGCCAGCCAACAGTGATCGACGACTATCGAATCTCCTACCTAAATGACCATCTCGTACAGGTCGGCGAAGCAATTCAGGACGGCGTCGACGTCATCGGCTACACCAGTTGGGGTCCGATAGACCAAGTCTCGGCTTCCTCGGGCGAAATGAGCAAGCGCTACGGTTACATTTACGTGGACCGACACGACGACGGGACAGGCACCCTGGAAAGGTACCGCAAGAAGTCGTACGGCTGGTACTCTGACGTGATCCGCAGCAACGGTGCCACCCTCACACGCTAACGCCATGGCCAACGCAACCACCACCAGAGCCTCGCAAGACGCCACCATCCCTAACCCGCTCGGACTGCACGCGCGACCGGCCGCGGCACTCGCCCAACTGGTATCCAGCCTGCCGTCTACCGTCAGTTTGCAAACGGACACTCGCATCGTGAACGCGGCCAGCGTCCTGGGCATCATCGCGTCAAGCATCGGGCAGGGAGACAACGTCACAGTGATTTGCGAAGGAGACTACGCCGAACGAGATCTCGCGGCCGTGCTGAGTGCCATCGAGTCAGGGCTTGGCGAACAGGTATGACAGCACACAACACGTTGGGCACACGCCCACCCTGCGGCGCCGTGGCTGAACGGTGCGGCGCTGCGCGGATTGTTGACGGCGGGTCCTAGACTCTAGGGCGTGTCAGTCAAGGTTCCGGAATACTCCGCCCACCATTTGCAAGTGCTTGAGGGGTTGGAGGCTGTTCGTAAACGCCCGGGCATGTATATCGGGTCGACCGATGAGCGCGGCTTGATGCACTGTGCTTGGGAGATCATTGACAACGGCGTCGATGAGGCGTTGGGCGGTTTCTGCGATGCCATCAACGTCACGTTGTTCGCGGACGGCTCGGTCGAGGTCCAGGACAATGGGCGCGGCATCCCGGTGGATATCGAACCGAAGACTGGGCTGAGCGGGGTCGAGGTCGTGTTCACAAAGCTGCACGCCGGCGCCAAGTTCGGCGGCGCTGGCTCTGGCTATGGCGCGGCTGGCGGGTTACACGGCGTGGGCGCGTCTGTCGTTAACGCCCTTTCGGCGCGGCTTGATGTGACGGTGGCCCGCGGCGGCAAGCTCCATACGATGCGTTTCCACCGGGGCGAGCCGGGAGTTTACCGCGACAACTCCAGTTCATCCCCCAGCCCAGGCGCCAAGTTTGAGGCCTTCACTGATGCCTCAGTCTTGGAAGTGACTGGCCGGGTGCGGCGGGCGGCGACAGGCACGACGGTCCGGTTCTGGCCGGATCGACAGATTTTCCCCGGTCCGGCGGTGTTCTCCTGGGAGGCTCTGGCCGACCGGGCGCGGCAAACCTCGTTCCTGGTGCCGGGCCTGCGGATAACGCTGCGCGACGAACGATCAGATGACCCGGTCGAGGAGGTCTTCGAACACACCGGTGGCCTGGTTGACTACGTTGAGTACCTGGCACCGGACCAAGCCGTTCAACGCACCTGGCAGATCAAAGGTGAGGGTACGTTCACGGAGACGGTCCAGGCGTTGGACGCGGACGGGCATCTGAAGCCGACTGAGGTTGAGCGGACCTGCGAAGTTGAGGTCGCCCTGCGCTGGGGCACTGGTTACGACACGGCTGTTAAATCCTTCGTCAATATCATTGCCACGCCGAAAGGCGGCACTCATCTACAAGGCTTTGAGCAGGGGCTGTTGAAAGCCATCCGGGGCCAAGTCGAAGCCAATTCGAGGCGGTTGAAGATGGGCGGCAAGAACGGCGGCCGCAACGGTGCGGCTGAGCGGATCGAAAAAGACGACGTTCTAGCGGGATTGACCGCCATCCTGGCGGTGCGCTTGGCCGAACCGCAATTCGAGGGTCAAACCAAGGAAGTGCTGGGCACCGCGCCGGTTCGCTCAATCGTGGCGAAGGTGGTCGCGAAGGGCCTAAACAAGCGTCTGACATCGACTAAACGCGAGGAGAAGGCGGAATCCTTCTTGGTCTTGGAGAAGATCGTGGCGGAAATGCGGGCCCGGGTCGCGGCTCGCACTCATAAGGAAATCTCACGCCGCAAGAACGCCCTTGAGACTTCTTCGCTGCCCGCCAAACTGGCGGATTGCCGTAGCTCGGAAGTGGAGCGGTCTGAGTTGTTTATTGTCGAGGGGGATTCGGCCCTGGGCACAGCCAAACTGGCCCGCCAGTCTGATTTCCAGGCGCTCTTGCCGATCCGGGGGAAGATCCTCAACACTCAAAAGGCGTCCATCGCGGACATGCTGAAGAACGCCGAATGCGCGGCCATAATCCAGGTGATCGGCGC
>JAIRNM010000060.1 GCA_031258055.1 Bifidobacteriaceae bacterium | reverse complement strand
GCCCCCGCCCCCCCCCCCGGCCGGGGCCGCCCCGGCCCGCGCCCCCTCCCCCCCGCCCCCCGCCCCCCCCACCGCACGATGCCGTCGCACGATCCCGTCCGCCGGGTTTACAGTGCTGGGGTGAGCAAACAGCCAAACTCCCCCGGGCATCGAAGGATCTGGGCCGTGCGCGGCCCGGCCCTGCTGCCCGTCGAACCGCCGACCGAGTTGGAGGACGATCTCGACTGGGACGACGAGGACCAGGAACCGATCTGGGGCGACGACCTGGACGAGGGGCCGTCGGCGGCGTCGCGCGACTCGCAGAGCGTCGCGCTCAGGCTGGTGCCCGATGCCGCCGTGGCAGTCCAGGGCGACCGCATCGTTTCGGCCGGGGCCTACCAGAGCTCGCTCTACATGGACCGGCTGATGAGCCGGGAAGCCCCGAAGTGGTTCCCGGGCGAGATCGCCAAGGCCCTTGAGCGGGCGCGGACCTGGCGGGGGTTGATTCTGCCCGGCTTGGTCGACATCCACTGCCACGGCGGGGGCGGGCAGTCCTTCCCGGACGCCGCCACCGCCGATGACGCGCTGGTGGCGGTCCGCGAGCACCTGCGCCACGGCACCACCTCGCTGGTCGCCTCCCTGGTCACCGACGCCCCGGAGGTCTTGATCCGCCAAGTCGGCCTGCTGGCCGAGTTGTGCGAGGCGGGCGACCTGGCCGGGATTCATCTGGAGGGGCCGTTCTTGTCGGCCCGCCGGGCCGGCGCCCAGGATCCGGCCAAGATGCAGGCCCCGGACGCCGAATTGGTGCGGGCCGTGGCCGAGGCCGCGCGGGGCTGGTTCGCCGTCATGACCGTGGCGCCCGAACTGGCCGGGGTGGTGGCCGGGGTGGTGTCCGGGAGCGGCTCGGCGGCGCCCGGGGGCGGCGCTGCGGCGGCGGGCGAGGCGGCATCGGGCTACAGCGGCGGCGAGGCGGCATCGGGCAAAGGCGGCGGCGAGACGGCATCGGGCAAAACTGGCGCCGAGAGCGTGATCGGGGCGTTGGCGGCGGCCGGGGCGGTGGCGTCGTTCGGGCACACCGACTGCTCGGCCGAGCAGATGGCGGCGGCGGTCGCCGAGGCGGGCCGGGCGCTGGCGGCGGCCGGGGCGCGGTTCGGGCGGGTGCCGACCGCGACGCACTTGTTCAACGGCATGCGCCCGATCCACCACCGCGACCCCGGCCCGGCCATGGAGGCGATGGGGCAGGCGGCGCGGGGGCGGATGACGGTCGAATTGGTGGCCGACGGCGTGCATCTCGACCGCCGCTTGGTCGAGGCCGTGTTCGCCACGGTCGGGTGGCGGAACGTGGCGCTGGTGACCGACGCCATGGCGGCGGCGGGTATGCCGGACGGGACATACCAACTGGGGCCGGCGGCGGTGACCGTGGCGGGCGGGGTGGCCCGGCTGACCGGCGGCGAGTCGATCGCGGGCGGCACGTCGCACCTGCTCGACGTGGTGCGGTCGGCCTGGCGGGGCGGGGTGTCCCTGGAGGAGGCGGTCGGGTCGGCCTCGCTGGTGCCCGCGCGGGTGCTGGGGCTCGAGCGGTCGGTCGGCTCGCTGGCGCCGGGACGGGCCGCGAATCTGATCCTGGCGGACTCGGAGCTGAATCCGGTCGAGGTTTACAAGTCCGGTCGGTTGGTGCGCTGAGGCGCTGGGCCGCTGAGGCGCTGAGGCGCTGGGTCAGTGGCGGGTCTTCTTGTCGCCGCGTTTGGAGACTGGGTGGCCACGGTGGTCGGGGTCGAACCAGACGATGTGGAAGACCTGGTTTTCGACGAAGCCCCAGATGCGCTCGGTGGCGGCGACGCGGAGGCGGAAGGCCTCCTCGATTTGGGCGTCCGCGAACCAGTCTCGGACCTCTCGGACGGCCAGGCCGGAGGCGGCTTCGGAATGGTGCGCGCGATGGCCGTCGATGACGATTTGGTGGACTTCGCTCCAGGTCCTGCCGCCGAGGTCGTCCAGCAGCTTGAAAACGCGCTGCGCCTGTTTGCTCTTCAACGCCCAGGAGCCCTGGATGGCGGGGGCGGACTGGTCGATGTATTGGGCCGACCAGGCGAACGGCCGGCCGCCGTCCTCTTGATGGGGGTCTTGGCGGCGGGCGATTCGCTTCTCGAGGCGGGGGGATGACTGGGTGGGCAGGCGCTTGGCGGGACGCTTGGCGGGCGGGGTCATGGGCGGGGGCTCATTGGTCGGCTGGGCGGTCGGCTGGGCGGTCGGCTGGGTCGTCGGCTGAGTCGTCGGATGCGTGCTCGGCGGCAAGGTGGTCGAAGTACTCCTGGAGCTCGTCGAGGCAGATTTCTTCATCGGACCTTATTCCGGCCGGCGCGCCGGCCCGGTGGCGGGCGTTCAGCCACGGCGGCTCGCGGTGGGTCTTGACCGATAGCTGGTGACCGGTCAGATGGCCATAGGCCGCCACCACCGCGTCGATGGTCTCGCGCTGATCAGGGTCCAGCGCCGCCGGGTCGCCATCGACGCTTCCCGGCTGGAGATGGAAATGCCCGTGGTGGTGCCGCGACAACTCGTGCACCACGGGGCCGGAGGCCCAGGCCCGGATCGGCTCGGCGAACAGCGGCACACCATCCCAGGCCAACGAGTAGCCCTGGCAGTAGTAGCACAGTTTTTGGAGTTTCATGGTGGTCATCGGGCCGGCCTCGGCCAAAATGTACGCCGCCACATCTAACACGCTCGCCACGGTTCCACGACCTCCAATCGTTTGGGGCGTGCCTATCTTACAAATCTGGTTGGGGTGGTGGCCGGGTGGTGTTGTCGGTGGTGGCCGGGCGGTGGCCGAGTCGGGAACGGAGGCGATTAGGAGCGGACCTGCCCGCGCCCCCATCGCGAGGCGAGCTTCAAGCGGTGGCGGGCAGACGGCATCGGACAAATGGGCGGGTATCATGGTTTGCCGTTGGCCGGGTAGACTCGGCTGCTGGCCCTGGCGAGTACCAAGCGCGCCGGGGCTGCGGGGTGTGGCGCAGCTTGGTAGCGCGCTTCGTTCGGGACGAAGAGGTCGTGGGTTCAAATCCCGCCACCCCGACTTTGCAGGGCTGTGACCAGCGGAAACGCTGGTCTAGTCGCTTGATGTGGAGTGTTTGGTGGCCTCAAGTGTCCACCTACTGTCCACTTTGCCGCGAAGAACCTGCCCGAATCCAACGGGATTCCGTTGACGGTCAACGGGCGTTGGCGGATGCCCACGAGGCTTCGTCGGACTCCGGAACCTCAGGCTGGTGCCCAAGTCGGTTGAGCACACTCAAGAGATCCGCGATGGCATCAGCTAAGTCCTGTGGCGTATGCGGGGCATTCTCGGTCCCGGGGTGATGGATCGAGTGGCGTACGTACTCGGGACGCGTCAACTCGTGAGCCTTGCCGCCCCATATGCGAGTCTTCCACTTCGGGAGCCCTTGGTTTGTCAACAGGTCGCCGACGTGGATGCCTCCGGCCACGGCATAGTCCTCCAACAGGGGGTACAACTCGTCAAAGAACTCGTCGCTGGCGACCCCGAAGGCCCGATAATTGATCTCTCCCCATGATGGCCGACCTGCCCGCCTTAGGCCCATTTCGTCTTCGATGCTCGCCTTGGCCTCCACTCCTGTGCCCGTGAACACCATCAGCCGGTGTCTGGCGGCATCGTAGTGGCGCAGGAGGTACGGCGAATGAGTGATGAGGAAGAGCTGGTTGGTCTTGGCTATGGTCGCCAGTGCCTCGCCCAGTTGTAGTTGCGCTCTGGGGTGAAGCCAGGTTTCCGGCTCGTCTATCAAGAGGATCAATGGAGTGCCGGATTCGGCCCTACCACGGGACACCTGAGCCAGCACTTGGATAAGTGCCAAGGCAAACGCGCGTTGCATGCCTGTGCCCTTCATGGTGAGACTTGTTTCGCCCGCGCCGTCGTCAACGAAGAGTTGTCCACCCTTGATCAGCGTCGCGGCATCTGGGGGCGCAAAACTGAATCGCACTTGGGCGTGACCATACTGGCCGCAGACCACGGCCGCAATCTGCTCGGCTATCGCGCCCATGAGTCCCGCCAAGGACTCATCGCCCGAGATGAACGCCCTTTCATGAGCTTCACGGAAGGACAGCCAGGCATCCGTGTCTTGGAACCCTTTCACTTGCGCGTCAATGATCTTTCCCAGAATCTTCGTGGTTCCGAAATCGGCGACATCACCCGGCACGGTATCCGCCCAGACCGGCTCAAAGTCGATGAGACCCCTTATCAGCGCATCAATGCCGGTGGGATTCTCGAACTGACTGCTGTTCGGGTTCCAGACCGGGAGTTTCTTGCCGTCAAGTGGCACGTTCTTACCGGACTGCGTGACCGAGCGTTGCACTGGGCTGCGTTCAACACGAAGTGTTGGTGTGCCTTCAGAGTCAAACACGAAATCTCTGAGCTTCTTGTACTTGTCGTCATCGAGCACTTGCGCTAGGTCGTCGCCTGCGAGGTCTGCCTCGACTCTCATTGCCCCATCGCCAGCATTGCAGGTCAGAGTGTCGTCGCTGCGTCCGATGCCCATGAGATACGTGGTCGCCTCGAACAGGCTTGACTTGCCGCAGTTGTTGTCTCCCACGATGCAGTTAAGGCCGGGAAGAAACTCAAAGGTGTGCCTTCCCCGGAAACTTCTGAAATTCTCCAAGGTGAGACGTCTCATATACATCGGGGGCCTTTCTAGTTGATCTGGACTGAAGCGAGCCACTACCCACGGACACTCCCCACTTCCTGACCTACCACGGTGTCGTACAAACCGTAGTGAGTTAGGTCGGGGTGGCTGTCTAGGCCGGTGTAGGACAGGGAGGCGTCTTCGTATCGGCGGAAGGCGAAGACGGCTTGGTTCATCTGGGCGGCGTTGAAGACGCCGAGGCTGACGAGGATCTCGAAGTCGGCGATGGTAAGACCGGTGACCTTGCGGAACAGGTCGGGTTCGATCTTGGTGATGACATCGCGCAGGGTGTTCTCGCGGAAGTCGGTCAGGTACATGAACGCGGGAATCCGGGTGGCGAATTTGATCAGCTTCTCCTGGATCTGCTTCCGCTTGGACTTGTACTCCTCCTCCTCGGCTGTGAGTTCCTTTTTTTCATCCGTGGAAAGGCTATCGCCCTTTTCCTTCTTGGTCTGCTTGACCGCTTCGCTCTTGGTGACGACGGTCTCTATGGTGGACGCGCCGAGCGCCCGGAATCCCTCGATGTTGAGGATGGCTTGCATCGCTCTGGGGTCGTTCAAGATGCGCTTGAGCGTTGCGTTGTCCACGTTGACCAGCAGCGCGGATTCCCATTTGCGGGCCAGCAAAGTGGCGGAGGTTCCCGCCATGGCGATGTCGAGGATGCCGCCGGCGTCGACCTGGACCATTTGGGAGCCGTCATAGGCCAGCACCGGCAGGAATCCGACGAGATCGCCGACGGCTTTCTCCGGGTTCGGCTCGTGGGGGGATAGGCCAAGGCCGTAGTCCGCAACTTGCCGCAGCGCCCTGGTGGGCGCGAAGTCGAACACGAAACAGGCGGGTTTGAGGATGAGCTCCGCGTCAGGGTCGCCGCCTTCCGGGTTGGTGATGACCCAGGGCGACTGGACGCGGAACGCCGCCTGGAAATAGGTCTCGGGCGAGCTGAGGTTGCGCAGCATGAAGATCGACGACCATTGCGGCACCGTCACCCCGGTGGTGAGCTTGCCGCAGGACAGCGTGATGGTCTTGGTGTCGAAGCCGCTGCCGACGGCGTGGCGGACGGGTGGCAGCGCGGCCAGCCCGATCCCAGCGCCCGTTCCAGCGGCCACCACAACCTGGTACTCGTGGTAAAAGACGTTCTGTTTCTCAGCCAACAGGTTCCGCATGGCGAAACAGGCCGCGACGTTCGGCAGGAACCACAACGAGTGCGTCAGATACGGCAACAGGCGCACGTCCGAGTACGGGAATGGCGGTTTGCGATTCCCCAGCTTTAATCCCGCGATCTGGCTGGGCGCGTAAGAGCCCCGGATGATGTCAAGCCACTTCTGCACCTCGGTCTTGTGGACGAAGACGCTCGCCTCTCGGGTCCCGGAAGCGGCAAAGAACTCATTCAGGTCAAACTCGTCGAACTCGCCCTGACGCGCGATGGCGATCAACTCATCCGGTACCTGATAGGTCAGCAGCCGCATCTCCGGCAGTGCGCCATACGGGTTTCTCCCGCCGGGGTGCTCGACCGTCCACAGCTGCTTGGCCCTCTGCTCGTCGGTGTACGTCCAGTTGAAGATCTGCTCCTCGATGAACTCGCCGTTGGCTATCGCCCGGAACGGTGTGCCCGACAGGTACAGGTAGGCCTTGGCGGTGATTGGCAAGAAATCAGCTTCGTCAGAGCCGAGTTCGTCTAATTCCTCGTCGAATGTGCCCAACGCCTCGCTGTATTCCGTGGCCAGTTCCGTCTTGGCCTCCTGTTTGTCTTCACCCTCGAACAATTCCTTGGCGGACTCGCGCCAGGCGCCGAAGTGATACTCGTCGAACACCACCAGATCCCAGCGGATCGTGTGAATCCACTCGTTCTTCGCCTTGATGAGGCCAGCCTTGTCGTGGCCGAGCAGGTCCTGGAACGAGCCGAAGTGGATCATCGGCCTGTCCGGGTCGACCTGGCCGACGCCCAGCGTCGCGGCGCGGGATGAGACGAACTGCCAGCCGTCGAAGTCGACGTGTGATTCGAGGTCTTTCCGCCAAGAGTCCTCCACAGCGGGCTTGAACGTCACCACGAGCACCCGTTTGGCTCCGAGCCGCTTGGCCAATTGGTAGGTGGTGAACGTCTTGCCGAAACGCATCTTGGCGTTCCACAAGAAGCGCGGCGCCGCCTGCGGGTCCTCGGCCCAGATCGACTCGTAATAGCCCAGCGTCTTCGTGATCGCCGCAGCCTGCTCCGGGCGCAGCGAAAAGTTCAGATGGTGCGTGCCCGTAAGCTGAAGCCCAGAACGCAGCTCCGCGATAGCGGTCATCACGTCTTCCGGAGCGCAGCGCATCCACTCTTGCGCGGAGCCCAACGCCGGGTTCTCAAAGCCCTTCTCGATTAGACGATGCCGCACGTCCGAGTCGCGGAACAGCGTCCCGTCGTCGCGCTCCGCCGGTTCGTCCACATGCAGCGTATAAGCCTGTTGCAGTTGCCCCTGCGACTCGCGGATGCGCTCGTTGACGTCAGCCTTCGTTGTCTGACCCACCTTGACCAGGCCTGAGTAGGCAGGCGGCGGATCGTTCAGAGTCCAAGCGTAGACGCGCAGCCGCGCCTCCGGCTTGGTCAGAAACAGATCTTCGGCGGGCCCGGACATCAAACGCCCTCGCCTGGTTCGGGTGCCAGCATCGGCTTCACTGTTGCCTCGATCAAGGCGATCTGATCGTCGGTCAACTGGTAGCGGGCATAAAGGTCCGACTCGTCCCAGGCGCGGTCCATCGGTAGGTCGGGGACGAACGAGTAGACATCGCGGGTGGCGTGCTGGGTCGCCTTGCGCAGGGAGATGAGAAAGCGCACAAAACGGGTGCGCAAGTATGCGGCATACCGCTCGGCCTCCGCGCGGGAGGCGAATCGTCCCGCCACAAGGTATGTCTCGGTGCAGGCCTCGCCGGGCCCAGCGATGATCGGTTGGCTCAAGAACATCGTCTCCACTGCCGCGCTGGTGCCCTGGACCGCCGTGGTCAACACCTTCCAGTCATCGACCCAGTCAGTGTTCACCGAAATGCCGTCGCGTTCGACCCATGCGATCCGCTGGTTGGCGAAAAGCCTCACCGGGTTGTTCATTCCGGTGCCTGACACTTCGCCCACGAAATTAGTTGCCAAGCCAAACGGCTTGCGGCTTGAGACCCGCTCGTCGAGCGTCGGCTCGTGCCGCGCCTGGACCTTCTGGAGAATCGGTACCGCTTCATTCTGGCGGACAAGCACATCAAACCCGTCCAAATAGCGCTCGGCAGGCGTACCCACCGGCTCGCCGTCCAACATCGTCTGAACACGGCAAGGGCCATCGTGGTCGCGCTCCCACAGGAAGTAGGAAACTCCGCCGCGAATCTTCACGCCGGGGAAGGCGTCATACAGCTTCGGGTAGTCGACCAGCGCGGCCACGCGATGGTCCTTCAGCATCTCATCGCGGAAGTCGTCAAGGCCTTTGCCCCCGGCGAACCACCGCGAGGGCGTGATCATGGACAGGAAACGCGGGTCCAGGGCCTTGGCGGCCCGCACGAATAGCTGGTAAATGGGGCGGGCGCTGGCCCCGTGGCCGCCATCGTCCAACTGATACGGCGGGTTGCCGATGATCACGTCAAACTGCATGTCTTCTCCAAAGGCTTCGGCAATCAGGTCGGCCGGGTTGTCGGTGTGGATGAGGGCATAGGCGTGGGTCTCGCTTCCCTCCGCGCGGTCCAAGGCTTTCTGGCTGGCCCCGCAGTAGGAGCACTTCCCGCCTGTCCAGGAGTGCTGGCGCGGCTCGAACCAGATGTTCCCCGCGTCATCGACAAACTGGCGGCAGATCGAGTGCTCGCCGGAGGCCCACTTCGAGCAATACACCGACCGGCGGGCCAGCAGCGCCGTCAACTCAGTGATTGCGATGCCGAACACCTGCTTGGTGAGGATGTGATCGACGCGGAGCCGGAGGTCCGGCATCTTCAATTCCAACCCGTCCACCAACCGTTTGGTGATCTCGCGCAGGAACACCCCCGACTTGGTGAACGGGTCGAGGAACGTCACGGTCTTGTCGGCCCAGATGTTGTCGCCGCCGTGGCCGGCCGCCCACGCTTCGGCGATCCCGTCCAGCATCTGATTGGCCAAACTGGGCGGGGTGAACACCTCGTCGTTGGACAGGTCGGCGATGCAAGTCAGCACATCCGGGTTGCGGCCGCGAAACGCCAGCGCCAGCCTGTCAGCCACGCGCCACCTCCTGGTAGGTCATGGGCGGATACCCGCGGCTCGCCTGGAAGACATCGTGCGTCTCAACCTCGCCGAACAGGGTGGCCTGGTCGAACCCGTAAGAGGCCATCCTCGCCAACGTGTCATAACGGAAATCGCGGCGCTGGTACAGGCCCTTGCCGAGGTAAGACCACTCGGCGAAGACAATCGCCTGCTGGGAGCCAGGGCAGGCCTTCATGGTCAGCGCGTCGCCCCAAACGATGTTCGCCCGCAGCACCGCCCGCGCGGCGGCCAGCCAGACGGCATCGTCCCCCAGGAAATGGGAGAAAACGGCCACCAGGTTTTCCCGGCACTCCGCCGCGTTGTCTTCCAGAAGCTCGATCCCGTAAAGGCTCATCAGCGCGAGCAGCGCATAATGCCTACGCTCGAAGTCGCATCTGCTGTAGCGAGCCTCGACTGAGGCCAATTTTCGGCGCAGAACTGCGACCAGGAAGTTGCCGCTGCCGCAAGCCGGCTCTAGGAACCGCGAGTCGATCCGCTCAGCCTCGGGCCTCACCAGGTCCAGCATCGCTTCGACGACCTGAGGCGGGGTGAACACCTCGCCGTGGTCGATCACCCGCTTGCGGGACTTGATCAGCGCAGACACCGGGCAGTCCTCCTAACTCGCCTGTTGAATTTGGGGTCGCCTTCAGATTCTCCCACCTGGGTCCGACACCGACGAACCGACATCCAGCAAGACTTCAGCGACTCTCGTGGCCGCTCGCACTGGCAATGCGCTGCCCGTAGCTTCGACGCCGGTCAACGAACGACGAAATCGCCTACTGGCAAGTCGGACCGTCAAGGGGCGTGCCTTCAGTTTGCGCTAGAGTCCGAGCGCGGGAGGTCGGCGATCAACCACTGGTGCTGCTAGCTCAAGCGGTTGGGCTGGTTTCGGGCCGACCAGTGCGCCGATGGCCTGTCGGGCGCGGCTGCGATGGACTCGTTGGGCCGTGTTGGTGGGCGCTGGACCCAGAGGATCCGCGCTGGTGATGCCGTACATGTCGCGGTAGGCGGCGATGGTGCGGACGGCGCGTCGCCATCTTCTTTGGTCGTCTTGGCGACGGCCGTTCGGGCGCGCGTTGACGGCGGTGAGCCAGGGATGGTCGGCGGCGATGGCCTGCTGCAGCAGGTGGTCGGCGCGGGCGGTCATGCGGCGTTCGCAGTCCGCCAGGGCGGCGCGGTATTCTGGCGGCACTTGGGCTGGTGGGACGGCGGGGATCAGGCCGAAGATGAGGCGGCGGTTCGCGACGCGGGCCGCGCCGGTCGCTTGGGCGAGCAGGTGGTGCTGGGTCGCCGGGCTGGCGCGGCGGATGGTCTCGTATTCGGCGGAGAGTTGGGCGATTGATTCCCAGCGGTCTTGCTCGGCTTGTTCTGCTTGGTGGGCGGATTGTTCGGCGGATGGGCGGCGCAGCACTCCGGCCAGCACTTGTTTGGCGTCGCGCGGTTCGCCTGGCTGCAGGTTCAGCCCGGTGATCGGTCATTCGCCAACTCGGCCGTCAGACCACCACACCCTGCCGTCATTGGGGCCGCCAGTTTGGTCTTCCACCCTCATGACAACCCTGGTGGGCGCGGGCGCCTCGACCAGCATGATGCCGGCCATCTGTGAACCCACGTTTAGCGCAGACCCGCCGAGGTTCGGTTTCTCCCGCAGACCGGCGGCCACTATCCAGTCGCCGGAGTCGTTGTACACGCCGGTCACTCGGTAGCACTGACCGTCGAACATCCCGCCAGGGGCAATGAGCAGCGCCGTAGCGCCACTTGGGATGCGCGGCGGCTCCCCCAAGTCCACATCCTTCAGCGGTTCGAGGCATCCGGGGTCCACTTGATCAATCCGATAGGCGGCCAACTCCTCGTCGGCGCCAATGACCCAGGCTCCAAAGGACTCCGGAAGCTTGGCCTGGCGCGGTCCTTCATCCCATCCCAAGCGGCTATACACCACCTCGAATTTCAACGACTCGCCTGCTACGCCGGCCGGCCGGACCCCGCAGCCCGCGAACAACCCACCCAGCAGGGAACCGAGAGCGCCCATGAACGCCAGTTTCCAGCCCAGGGTTGTCGATTTGACCACCTTGCGCTCAAAACACCCAGATGTCGTCGATCAGGCCGACCGAATCGTAGATCGCGTCGCCAACATCCGAGACCACTATCTTCACAGTTGTCCGTCCCCCATACGGAACGCTAGGCGGAAGCGGCCGCAAGTCTGCCGCAGACAACGTCCTGCAGGCGAACTGCCAGCCAGAATGCCCTGCAGTGCGATCACCGCCGGGGAACAGGTCCCCGGGTAACGGCGTCCACGCGGTGGTGTTGACCGACTCCGTCACCCAGTTCCGAGTCGTCCCATTAGGCAGCACCACGTCGATGGTGAACTTGTCGTTATATCGAGAACCCACATACTCGCGGTACTCCTCCGTCACAAAGTCGTACCAGAAGCAAAGCATGAGGCTGTCGTCGCTCAGCGCGTCCGGAGGCGCTGACATCGTCAAAGAGGCGGAAGACGTAACGACGGCCGCCCCCGGACCGGTCGAAACCTGGAGCATTTCTTCGCCGTGCCGGGGCAGTATTGGCAAGATCTCCCCCACCTTGTCCTCGGTGGTGACTGTGCCGTTCGTTTGCAGGGTCGCTAGACCCGACTCGAAACTGGCGTTGCTCACCGCTTGATAAGCGTCGATGATCCGGCCTTGTTGCGCGGGGGCGCGCCGCTCGCTGCTAGAAAGCAGCCGCTTGCGCATCACGGAGGTGCTCGTGCCCACATAGGAGGGATCCGACATGATCAAGGACGCTACACCCGCCACAAATGGCGCGGAGAGGGAAGTGCCGAAGTTCCGAATGTAGGTGCCATCTCTACTGGTGGTCAGCATGCCTCTGTGGCCGGAGGGCTCCGAGGCGTCCAATTCGTATTCGCCAGGAGCATAGAAGTCGACCCAATCGCCGTAATTGGAAAAGGTGGAACGCAGACCGATCCGGTCTGTAGAGCCGATTGACAAGACGTCGGTCGTGTAAAACCTTTGGTTCAAATGCAAAAAGTCGGCGGAAGAGAACATCTCGGTCGCCCCATAGGCGGCCGGATACTGCTTCTCGTCAGTTCCCATATCGTTCTTGCCGTTCCCGGCCGCGGCCACCACCACCACATTTCTTCGCCAAGCGTTCTGAAGCGACTTGACGATGGTTTCGTTGCGCTTGGCAATCGTCTGGCTGATGTTTATCACTTTGGCGCCGTCGGCAACGGCTTGATCAATCGCGGCCGCGACACGGTTCTCACCTGTCGTGCACACTGGGGACCTAAACGGGAGGTCAACCTCTTGGGCCACTCTGTACTCAAGCAAGTTAACATTCCAGTTGATTCCCGCGATGCCTTCGCCGTTGTTCGCGGTGGCGCCGATAATTCCTGAAACTTGCGTTCCATGGGAAGCGCATGCGTCTCCGCCCGGATAGTACGGGTGGTCGTCTTGGTCGACATAGTCGTAGCCGCCGGCAATGCTGCCAGCCAAATCAGGATGATCCAACTGCGCCCCGGTGTCGATCACCGCCACGTTCGTCCTGATCCGGCCGGTGTTGAAGGCCCAGGCGTCCGCTACCCCAAGCGGACCTGAGTAGATTTCAGCCTGGAGGTACTCCTGCTCCGAGAACAAGAGGTCGTTTGGTTCCACTGCCCCGGCCACCGACAGCATTCCGACAGGCTCGGCCCCCAAGATGATAGGGCTCTGGCTGATCAGCCCCAGAACCGTATGCAACCCGGCCCAATCGGCGGCCGCGGGCATCAGGATTTCCCAAGTATCCAATAGCACTGTGCCGGCGATCTGACCACCAACCGCGGCCACGGCATCAGCCACGTCTCGCGGGTCCGCGCCGGGCTCGGTCAGGAGGTCCAACATGTCTGCGCAATAGATTGTTCCGTCGTGTTCCAAGTACGCGTGCTCGCCACGATACAAGCCAATAGGCACCCAGTCTTCGTAGACCGCCACCTCGACCTGGCTGGTGGCAGACTTGCCATCCACAACCGCAGACACATCAAGGGCATGCAGGCCTGGACTTGGGGGCACCCAATTGAAGCGGCGCGTGTACACGCCGTCGCCTGCCTCTAGGTCTCCGTCAGTACCGCCGTCGCCCAGCGCGACAGCGCCACCAGCCCAAGCCACGGTCACCGGCCCTGTCACGTTGCCGGTCGGGGCGGTGGACACGACGAAACTCGCCTCCACTCCGACAGTTGCGCGCCGGGGGCTGATCTCGCCTCTACCGCAGATAGCCCGGAGCGATCCGGCTCCACGCCGACGGTCACCTGCGCTGACCCGGATGACGCGTTCGCCGCGCTGGCGGTAAACAAAGCGTCGAATTGATGCCTGGTCTCGTTGCTGGTGCCGTAGCGGAACTGTCCGGTCGACTCCAGCTGAGCGCCCGAGGAGATCGAGGCCACTTGGATGCTCGACGTTCCGGAGGGCAGCACGCCTTCGACGGTGACCGCAGCGGCGGCGGGGCCGGCGCCGAAGCCGACGGCCTGGCGGATGATCGCCACCGATCCGGAGGACTCCGTCACCGCGACAGCCAGCGTCACGTCCGCCGAGCCGCTCAGCAGTGTCCTGTCGGCTGCGTCCAGCTCCGGGAAATACCGGAAATCGAGTTCCAAGGATTCGCCGGCCGCAACAGTCTGGCCTTGGCCCTGTGGCAGCGACACGTTCCCGACCGTGTCGCCCACATCGAATCCGCAGCCACCGGCCGCGCCTTGCGGGCAGCCCGCGCTCCCGGGGGCGCCGGATGAAACCAGGCCCGCAGCCTGCGGCAGGACAGTAAACCAGCCGCCAGCAACCGGGACCTCCAACCAGGCCACGACGCTGCGCCGCACGGGGTCCGCCGCGCCGGCCGGCGCAGTCACGGGCAACACG